>JAVBYH010000096.1 GCA_030824175.1 Bacteroidota bacterium
AGCGTGAAGGGCGTGAGCAGTTCTCCGCGGCCCTCGGCATACGCGCTCGCACCCTGAAGGAAAAAGGGGACGTCGGAGCCGAGGGCGGCGCCAAGCGCGAACAATCGTGCATCGGAGACGTGCGTGTTCCACAGTGCGGGGAGGGCGCGCAGGATGACCGCCGCATCGCTCGATCCGCCGCCGAGCCCCGCCCCCGAGGGAATACGCTTCTCGAGGTGTATCACCGCGCCGCGGTCCGTGCGGCATTCACTCCGGAGGGCCTCGACGGCCCGCCAGCAGAGGTTCGATCGATCGGACGGCAGCGACGGATCGGAGCACGTCAGTGCGATGCCGCTCTCGGAGCCTGTGAGCGTGATCGTGTCATTGCAGCGGATGCGATGGAAGATGGTCTCGATGGAATGAAAGCCGTCGGGCCTCCGCCCGGTGATGCGGAGACCGAGATTGATTTTTGCGTATGCCTGTAGAACCATGCGTACCGATCGGTGGAGATGAGTGAAGCCGCACAGCGGTGCGGAAGAATTTGCGCGCGCCCCGGTGCCGGATCAGGGCGTGATGCTGATATCCTTGAGCTTCATGATCTCTTTTTCGATCGATTTGGTCTGCCGGTTCAGATTCTCCATCAGGAGGCGGTCGCGGGGCGTGATGGCGCCGCGCGCGATGATCTCGCAGCTGATCTTGATCGCCGCCAGGGGATTGTTGAATTCGTGGCAGACCGTGACGACGAGTTCCTTGATGGCCTCGGCCCGCTTGCGGATGAGCTGTGTGTTCTTCCGTTCGGCCGCGATTTGGTTCTTCAGGCCGGCACGCTGGAGCGAATTGACGATCGTATTCGGGAGGACCGATGTGGCGATCTCGTCCTTCACCAGATAATCCTCGACACCGAGCTGGATGCCCTCCACGGCGAGTTCGAAGTCCTTGTTCCACGTCACGAAGATGATGGGTGTCTGGATCTCGAGGAACCGGATTTCCTTGGCCACGTCGAGGCCGTTCGTGCCCCCCAGGAAATAATCCAGGAGCACGATGTCGATGCTCTTGTCCCGTGTGAGGGCCGCAACGGCATCCGAGCCGGTGTGCGTCACGGTGACGGAAAACTGCTTTCCTGTGTACGATGTCAGGCTCTGATTGACGATCTTCGTATAGGCGATGTCGTCGTCGACGAGCAGGACATGGACGGATGATTCTATCATGGCGTTCTTGTTCCTTGGTGCCGGGCGTCGTGCCGGGATCGGGGCGGGTGACCCGGTGGTTCATGTGTCGTATTCCACATAACGTACTATTTGTTTTTCACGGATGCAAGGGGCAAATCGCCGGTCGAGGGGGGAGGCGGCGAAAAAAAACCACATATTGAAAAATATCTGTTGATTATTTTCCCATGATTGCCTATACTTTAGAGCCATGAACCATGGGGCACGCCGAATACATCTACTTCACACGAGGAATTGAATGGCACAAAATTTTACAGTCCTGGTCGTCGATGACGAAGACGCATTACGAAGCGTACTGAGCACTGAACTTATCAGCGAAGGCTACACCGTCGACACCGCACCCGACGGAGATGACGCGATCGCCATTCTTCAGCAGAAGACCTTCGACCTTGTGCTGCTGGACATCAAAATGCCCCGTGTCGACGGCTTCGAAGTGCTGCGTTTTATCAAACAAAAAAATCCGAACACAAAAGTCATCATGCTTACCGGTTTCGCCGATTTGAAGAACGCCATCGAATCGAAGAAGCTCGGCGCAGAAGATTTTGTCAGCAAGCCGTACGATCTCGTTGACCTGCTCACGACGATCGAGCGGGTTCTGTCCGCAGAATAACGCCCTCCTCACACACCGTACAGGGGACCGGACGCACACATCATGGTGCAGCACCGCAATATTCTCATTGTCGACGACGAACCGAGCATCGGGTTCCTTTTGAAAGAGGATCTTTCAGAAGGAACCTCGTACACCGTCATGACAGTACTCGACGGAGCGCACGCCCTCAACGAGCTCCAGACGAAGCAATATGACGTCGTCCTCCTGGACGTGAAGATGCCGCGCATGAGCGGCATGGAAGTCCTGAAGCACATCAGCGAACATTATCCCGCCACAAGCGTCATCATGCTTTCCAATTATGCGGATGTCAAGACCGCCATCGAGTCGACGCGCCTGGGCGCGTACGATTTCATCAGCAAGCCGTACAGCCGCGAGGAGCTTCTGGCGACGGTGGCGCGCGCGCTTGAACACCGTCAGCTCATCCTCGACAACGAGGCGATGAAGTATGAGCTCTCGCGCCAGTCGAGCGTCCACGAGCTGATCGCCGAGAGCGTCGCGATGAAGTCCGTGCTCGACACCGTTGCGAAGGTCGGCGGCAGCGACGCGATCGTCCACATCACCGGGCCGAGCGGTTCGGGGAAGGAACTGATCGCCCACCTCGTGCACACATCGAGCCAGCGCCGCGATAGGCCGTTCGTCGTGCTGAACTGCGCGTCCATTCCGGACAGCCTCCTGGAGAGCGAACTGTTCGGGCACGAGAAGGGATCATTCACAAGCGCGTACGTGACAAAACAGGGACTCGTGGAGGTTGCCGGAGGAGGCACACTCTTCCTCGACGAGGTCGGGGACATCAGCCCCATGATACAGCCGAAGCTCCTCCGGTTCCTGGAGACCGGCGAGTTCCGGCGCGTCGGCGGAACGGTGAACATGAAGACGGACGTGCGGATCATTTCGGCGACGAACAAGGATCTCCAGCAGGAAGTGGCCGCCGGAAAATTCCGCGAGGACCTCTTTTACCGGTTGAACGTCGTCACGCTCAGGATACCGCCGCTGAAGGAGCGGAAGGACGACATCCCGCCGCTCGTCGACTATTTTTTGAAGAAGAAGATCAAGACACGCACGCCCAAGACGATCGACCACGACGCGCTCGCGATGCTCATGGAGTACGACTGGCCGGGCAACATCCGCGAGCTCGAACACGCCATTCAGGGAGCCGCGCTCCTTGCGCAGGGCGACGTGATCACGACGAAGGATTTCACGCTCCACTCGAGTTCGCTCCGGGGCAAGATCGCCGTGCTTGCGGGAGAG
>JAVBYH010000099.1 GCA_030824175.1 Bacteroidota bacterium
GAGGATCTCGAAGAGGCTGCGGCTTTCGGTGACGCGTTCGAGATACGCGCGAACAATATTCTTCGACACCTGGGGAGTTAGGTACATTTCGCCCTTCACGACGGCGCGGAGTGCGACCTCGAGCTCAGCGGGAGATGCGCCTTTCAGCAGATAGCCCGATGCCCCCAAGCGCAGGGCCTGGGCGACGATCTCTTCGTTCGAGGAAACGGACACGACGAGTTGGATAATCTCCGGATGGGATTTATTGATGCGACTGACGGCTTCGAGGCCGTTCATTCCCGGCATGCTGATGTCCATGAGCACGACGTCCGGCAGAAGCTCCTCGATGAGGCGGATCGCCTCGCGGCCGTCTCCCGCTTCACCGATGACATTGATGCCGGGCATGTGTTCAAGCAGCGCCTTGAATCCCGCCCTGACAAGCGCATGATCATCTGCAAGAAAAATACGGATCGAACTCATGGATCAACCTTCGGTCGTTGATGAAGCTGTGTGCGGTTCGCTGATGGGCACGGTGAAGTGTACGGTGGTGCCATGGTTCGTCTGTGAACTGATATAGAAGGTGCCGTCCAACAGCCTCACCCGCTCCTCCATGCTCAACAATCCGAAGCCTCGCGCCGAGCCCGGTTCGGCCCGGACGGCGTCGCGATCGAAACCGATGCCGTTGTCCGTAATGTTGACGACGAGCCACGACCCCGAACGCGCGAGCGTGACGACGACATCCGTCGCCATCGCGTGTCGGATGATGTTTGTCAATGCCTCTTGAATGACGCGGAAGCACGCGATCTCCACTTCCGGGGAAAACCGCTCGGTGATCGTGCCAGGCCGGAAGATCATGTTGATCCGGCTCCGCTGCGCGCGGCGGTCGATGTGCCAGCGCAGCGAAGGAATGAGTCCGACCTGGTCGAGCATCCACGGGTGGAGGTCGCCTGAGAGATCTCGCACCTGTTGGAGCGAAGATTCAACGAGGGAAAGGCAGTCGTTCATCTTCGCCGGTATGTCGACATCCTGCCCGAATTGCTGGATCGCGTGGAGGTTTAATTTTATCGCGGTCAGCACCTGCCCGATCTCGTCGTGCAATTCGTAGGCGATTCGCTTCCGTTCCGTATCCTGAATTTCTAGCAGGGCGCGCTCCTGCTTCTTGAGGACCGCCTCCATATTATGCCGGTCGGTGATATTGACACTGCTGCTCTGGATGGCGACGTTCCTTCCTGCCTCATCCTTGATGCATTGATCCACGATGAGGAAGCTCATTTTCCCGCCGGGAAGGTCGAATGTATCTTCGTATTCCCTGTGTCCTCCGGTCTCAAGCAGCCGACGGTTCCTTTCCAGATAGCGGTGGACCGTATCGTGCGGGAGCACGTCGAACATTGTCATCCCCACGAGTTGTTCCGGTGTGTGCCCCAGCAGCGACGCCGCCTTCACATTCGCCATCAGGTACGTGCCGTGCTCGTCGACGATTATGATGCCTGTCCCCGAATACTCGAACAGTTCGCGATAGCGCTCCGTCGTGTGCAGCAGCTGCTGTTCCGCCAGCTTGCGATCGGTGATATTTTCGTGCGCCACGACAGTCCGGAATTTTCCCTTCTCCTCGAACCGCGTGACGCGTGCTACGAACCACCGAAGCACCTTGGCGGCGTGACAGGGGTATTCGTGCGCGAAGTGGTCCTTGTGTCCGTTCATGACCGCACGAAGTCCCGTAAGGAACGTCTGCACATCGCCCGCATCGGGCCCGGTGATGCCGTTGCACCTGTGGAGATAATTGACGCCTTCACTCACCGACGCGGGCGCAACGCCGTTGTGTTCGGCAAATTCGCGCCACGCCCGGTTGACGGACAGGATGCGGCCCTGTTCGTCGAGGATGGCGATGTGCGCCTCCAACGCGTCGATGACGGAGCTCGAATATGACGGCTTCATACGTCCCCTTTCCCTTTCGGGTCAGTGCGGCCTGGGTGTGAATTCGAACAGGTCGCGTTTGTGGACGAAGGCGCGGAGCGCTGCGGCTGTGGCAGGAGAAACGCCTTCAAGGAGTCCTCCGAGTGCGTCCATTTCCTCGGGAGTCACGACCGTTCTCGAAACGACACCGACACTGCATGCCGAGGCCGGCACGCTCCCGGCGAGCTTGGGCGGGAACAGGAAGTCGGCCATCCGCGAATTCGGGTCGATCACAACGGAGGATACGCCGGCGTGCACTGTCATCGTCGATTCGAAGATTGCGCGCGAATAACCATAGTGCGTACAGCACAGTCCGACGACGACCTGCTGTGTCGTATCCGTCCGCGCCGCAAGCGCCTCGGCGACGTACGTATCGACCATCGACCGAACCGTACCGCCCTGAGGATCGGACTGGATCTCACTTTCGAGATTTCGACACGCCTGCGTGATGATGCGTTCGGGAGCGATGCCGAGCGCCAACAATCCTTCACGATGCTTGCCAGCCGTAATTGTGGTCGGCGTTCCCATGATGAGCGCGACTGCGGTTGGGTTCGCGCGCAGGCGCTCCGCCATGAGGTCAACGCCCATCGACACGATGCCCACGACGGGGATCGCCGCAGTGCGTGCAAAGTCCGTTTCCGCATAGAGCACCGAGAGCGTGTTGCATGCGATAAGGATGATATCGGGCCGATACCATGAAGACATGCCCGAGAGCGCAGCGGAGAAGACGCGGATCTTCTCTTCCCGCGTCGTCATACTGTTGTAACCATAATTTTTTTCGGCAAGCGCATTGGCGAAGATCACTTTTACCCGCGGATAGATGCGCGAGGAGCGCACCCGATGTTCCACATCGGCCGCGACGGCGAGGCCGCCAAGTCCCGAATCGGTAACGAGTATCGTCACAGTGTCTTTGGCAAGGAGTGCGGATATATCGACCATAGATGGATCCTGCGCATAAAGTGTCGTGTATGAAAGTGAAAGTGTGATGAAACCGATGTACAGAATTCTTACCATGATTTGTCCCCTTCTCGTGTGGTGGATGTCATCTACCGGGTGTCAGAGTGCCGGTGCCGGTTGCTCGGGCAATGTAAAGAAGAACGCCGCACCCTTGTCGAGTTCGGCCTCG
>JAVBYH010000041.1 GCA_030824175.1 Bacteroidota bacterium
TCGACACGATGAGTGCCAACAGTACCGTAGTAATCACATATTGATAGTGTTTCATTGTCATTCCTCTTTATTTATTTTTTTAAATTGTGATACAACACATTCATTACGCTGCTTGCTCGTCGGGGAAATTATAGACCGACAATTTCAGCCAGTTGTCGCGAGCCGCTTCAGGGCCGCCCTCCATGTTGGAGTCAGGCGCGGCGACGCCGTTCATTTTCTTCCTGTACATTGTGATAAAGGAATCCTTCAGTATTCGACCAAGCCATATGCGGACATCCGTGCCGTGCTCGTAATAGTCCCAGAAGGCGTACGCCTTTCGAAATGTTTCCTGCACGAGGTAGTTCGCATCAGCGGCGTTGCCTGTGAGACGCAAACCGAGCCGGAACAATCGTTCTCTGTCGGCGGGTTCCTGCTGATAGTGTTCCAGACGTGCTTCGTTGCTCATGCCGTTCATCACATTCTCCTGTCTTCGTATTGGTTGACAATAGGGCCGATACCCTGGCTATCGCGCGATTCCACCGACGGCGCCTGCCGGCTGCCCGTCGACCTCCACTGCCGAGGCCTGGGCCGCTGTCTTCCTTCTGCATTCCCACCCGGAATGCCGCAGTTTGTTCCTCCACCGGCCGAACCGCGGCGGTTGATACAACACCGTCACTCCTTCGGTCATGGATGCAACGTTATACACCGGGACGTCCGCACAATCAACATGCTCCGTCCCACTCGCCGACACCCCATCATCCGGCCTCAATGCGATCTGCATACGCTCGTCTTCGGCGCGGACAGAACGGACATATCCCTGCACACTGTCCACATCGTACACCACGACGCTCACCGCTGTCTGGATCTCCCTCGTCAGACAGTCGAATGCATGCCGCGCCAATCGCTTCGCGAATGGAGCAACTTCGCCGCTGCGGAGAGTCAGGTCCAGGCGCTCGAGAGGACGAAGATCGAAGTACGACAAGTGAAGGTTCTCCGGCGATGCGACGATCGTTCGCGCGAAGACTCCCAGCTCGGCGATTGTATACGGCGTGCCGCCGAAGCATGTCGAGAGAACCAGAAGATCGAATTTCGATATCGGTCCAGCGAATCCGCGCAGAGCCGCGGCGAGATCCGCGACGGCGAACGGCCGATCGGGATACGATGCGTCGTATCCCTTCCCGCCGGACTCAGGTATCTCATGGCCAAAATACAGGAACATGTTCGTTGTCCCGTTCACCTTCCGGTCGTCGAACTCACCGCCGTACTTATGCTTATGATAGAGTTCCACCTCGGCCGAGAAATACGATGGTCCCTCGTCGCGCCAGTACGATTCGCGCGCCACGAGCAGTCCATTCCTGTAATATGCAAGCTCTCCGTCCTTGCGCGGAAAAAACAACACATGCCGTCTCTCCTGCTCGTGAAAAATGAACACTTCCGCCCGCGGATTCATCACGGCCACACGCGTCATTGCGGTCAACGCCTCTTCATCCGCCATGTGTTCATTGCCGCTCGAATCGTGGAACGCGTATTCGCCGTCGCCGTGGATCACGCACACGATCGAATAGTGCGGCTCGGGCACCGCCACGACGCCCGGTTCCGCGGTATGCTGAACAACGGGCGCTGCCGCGCTGCACGACGACACCACGAGGGCGATCGCCGCGCACACCACACCCGCGCCGAGGCCGGCACGAAGCGAATCCATGACCGATGTGCAATGAGGAACCCACATGACAAACTCCCATCGTGAACGAACGATTCAACAGTCTTACAGGATGAGTACAATCAGTATAAGAATCAGGAGCAGACTCACGAGACTGATCGATACGATTTGATCGGCCTGTTCCATATCCTGCACGACGTACGTCGAGAACGCGTTCAGCTGCGCGTCTGTCACGCCGGCGTAGCCGTTCGTGCCCGCCAGCTCATTCTGCTTGTCGAGGATCGACGCCTTGATCTGCCGAATACCGGCGGCATCGCCGCTCGTCGTAAGCGGAGAGTCCTGCAGCATGTCCAGGGCCTTGCTCATGGCAATGAACGATCCGCTGAGGATCGCGCGCTTCTCGGCGGGGTCCGCCGCCGCCTTCACATCCTGCGCCGTCGTGTTGAAATAATTCTGTATCGTGCTTTTGCCGCCGGCATTCGCCGTGAACGCCCACAGGCAGATCATGACCGCCGTTCCGAACACGCTTCGAGTTTTCATTATTGCACCCTTATGTATGGTGGATCTAATGGGCGGCACGGATTGTGCCGCCGCATATACATCTTCCTCGTCAAAGATTGAAGAGGAGACCGGCGGTCATGACGTAGAAATTACTCCTCACGCCGTCACTGCCTGGAAAATTCTTGAACTTATAGTCGAGAAAAACGTACCGGATGTCGCCGACGATCTTCACAGCCGAACCGACCGGAAGCTCGAGCCCTCCGCCGAAGTGCCAGCCGAACCGCTGCTGCGTTTCGCTCGTGAGCGTGACGGAAGGGGTTACACTGGTGGCCGGGAGGTTGTAGTCGATGGCGGTGTTGTACCACCCTGCGCCGATGGCGCCGTAGACGATCGGAAGAGGATAGATCATGCCGGTGAGCATCACAGGCCAGGTCTTCACATTCACCGCACCGTTCTGGTATTCTTCATTCCTGTAGTTTATCGACCCTTCGATGCCGATGGCGTCTGAAAGCTTCACACGCAGGGCGACCCCTCCCATTGCCTTCGCCGCGTCGGCATCCTGTGCCTTGTAAAATCCGATCTGCGGTCCGATGGCCGCCCCGGTCTTCTGCGGCGAATCCGACTGCGCTGAGGCCTGAAATGATGCACAGGCCATGAGGACGACGATCAAAATGGTAGGTATTCTCATCTGCTTCTCCTTGGTGGTGGATCGGTGTCGGCCGTATTATTCGGCCTTCAGAAAGATACCCCAATGCGAACAGCAAAGTAATCGACCAAAGGGTTGAAAGAATAGTTAATCCCTTTGCAGGAGAGGAGAGAATCGGGAAGAACCGACCGGATCAGTCGGTGGCGGCGGGACGCGCGGGAGGAATGACGTCGCCCAGAAGCATTCCCCACGGCTTCAATCCGTCCACC
>JAVBYH010000242.1 GCA_030824175.1 Bacteroidota bacterium
TGCCGTACATCATTGCGCTCGGGGGCTGCACATGGAATGCGTGGAGGGCGCGGAGCAGGCTCGAGAACGTGCTTCCCCTTGCTCTTCTGGGGTGTTTATTTTTTGTCAACATGGGCATCACGTGGCATAACCGGAAGCTGCATTGGTTCGTCCTGGCATACTGTTTCGCGAGCTTCCCATACAAGGACATCAGAACATATTATGGAGAACTCACTGGAGCGGGAAATGATAGAGTCCGTTGACAGCACGACGCACGCGCCGCACGGAATGGGTGCGGCCGGCGGTATCGCCGGTACGGCGCATGGACGAACACACGAGCGCGTGCTGTTCCTCGTATCGGGATACCCGTCGGCGTCGCGCCCATCGCTGGGCATTTTTCACCGGACGCTCGCCGAGGCGGTGCGATGCCACGGCCTCCGTGTGGATATCGGGATGCCCGTGCCGTTCGTGCCGCCGGGATTCGAGAAGCTCTCCTCGAAGTGGAAACAGTATGCGAACATCCCGTACAGGTACAGCGAGAACGGCATCGATGTGTACGCGCCGCGGTACTTTCACGTGCCCAGCGGCGACATCCTTTCATTTCCCCATTACTTCATCAAGGAGGCGATGCTCTCGGAGATGGGCAGGCACCCGGACGTGATACACGCGCATTTCGCATATCCGACGGGACTGGCCGCCATCGGCCTTGGGAAGGCATGGGGAGTGCCGGTGCTGCTGACGCTACACGGAAGCGACGTGCACACGAATCCGTACGTGAACGGCGAGGCGCTGAATCGGTTCCGGAGGGCGGTGCTGGGGGCGACGCATGTGACGGCGGTGAGCACGGCGCTGGCGGAGGAAACAGAGGCGCTCTGCGGACGGAGGCCGGAGGTCGTTCCGATCGGGATCGGGCTCGATGCATATGCGCATCTGCCGGCGAAGCGCACGGCGCGCGAGATGCTCGGGCTTCCGGCGCATGACACGCTCGTGCTCTTCATCGGAGCCCTCGTCCCGGAAAAGGGAGTGAAGGAATTTTTGCATGCGTTCGACGGCTCGCTCGAGCGGATCGGGGAAGGTGGCCTGAGGGGAGTGGTTGTGGGGGCCGGCCCGCTCGAGAGCGAGGCCGTCGGGCATCGGGGTGTCGTTTGCCTTGGCAGCAGACCCAATGATGCGGTTCCGCTGCTGATGAGGGCGTGCGACATGATCGTGCTGCCGTCGTACGCGGAAGGGATGCCCACGGTGCTCGTTGAAGCCGGGGCGGCCGGACTTCCGATCATCGCCTCGTGTGCGGGCGGGATACCCGAGCTGCTTGCCGACGGCCGCGGGGAGCTGCTCGAGGCGGTGTCTGCCGACGCGATACGCTCGGCGATACGGCGCGTCGTCGTCGATCGGGAGCGCGCGGCCCGACGATCCGAGGCGATGAAGGAGTATATCGGCGCACAGTACGATGCGCGGAGGAATGCGGCGGTCTTTGCGGAGCGGTATCGCGAGTGCATCGCCGCGATGAAGCGGCAATGAGACCGCGGCGGACGGACACACCTCGCATTACAATTTTTTTTCACAATCGGGACACCAGTTATGTACACGCTTGTACTCACGCACGACATCGATTATCTCTCGCTCCGCGAGATCCCGTGGTCGTGCAAGACGCTGTGGGGATTCAGCTATCGCTGCCTGAAGGCAGCCGTGTCATTCCGGCAGTTTCGCTTCGGGCTGCTGCGGCGGCTCAACCTCGTCTGGGACGGCATCTCGATGCCGCTCATCAAGCTCGGGCTGCGGTCGGATCCGTGGGAGCAGAGCCTCGATCTGATGATCGCGATGGAGAGGCGGCTCGGTGTGCGGTCCACGCTCTTTTACATTCCGTTTCCGAACATGCCCGGCATTGCGCCGTCGGGGGGCGATGCCCCCGCGAATCGCGCCGCGTTCTATGCGGCGGGCGACAATGCCGATCGGATCAGGGAGCTCGAGGCGGATGGATGGGAGATCGGCGTTCACGGGATCAACGCATACAGAAGCGTTGAGAGCGCCGAGGCCGAGAAGCGCGAGATGGAGACCATTCTCGGGCATGACGAAATCGGCATACGCATGCACTGGCTCTACTCGAGAGATGAGGCGTCGTGGGAGATCCTGCGGCGCGCCGGGTACCGCTACGACGCGACATTCGGGTGGAACGAGAAGGTTGGATTTCCGGGGGGACGTTATTTTCCCTTCCAACCGTTCGAGGGAGATGCATTCGCGCAGCTGCCGCTCAACATTCAGGACCAGGCGCTCTTCGACGGCTTGGGGCTCTCGGAGGACGAGGCATTGCTGGATGTGCAGCGGATGCTGCAGACGGCGAACGAGCACGACGGATTCGTAACGCTGCTGTGGCACAACACAAGCTATATGGCGCCGTACATGTGGGGCGGATTGTACGAACGGATCGTGCGGCAGGCGCTAATCGACGGGGCGCGCATCGTGCGCGCGATGGACGCAGTGAAAGGGGGGACGCAGCAATGGCAAAGATCTGCATCTTGACATCGGCGCATTCGCCGTTCGACGACAGGATATTCTATCGCGAGGCGATGTCTCTCGCGAACAGCGGAAAACACCGCGTTGTCCTCATTGCGCCGGGCGACGGCTCATGTTCGATGCGCGAGAACGTGGAGGTGGTGACGGTGCCGCATAAGGAAGGCCGGCTTGCCCGCTTCACGCAAACGGCGGTGCGCATCGTGAGGGCGGCCCTGAAGGAGAAGGCCGACATCTATCATTTCCACGATCCCGATCTGCTGCCATGGATGACGGCGTTCGCGGTGATGGGGAAGAAGGTCGTCTACGACATTCACGAATATTACGGCTACAGCATTCAGACCGCCGAATGGATTCCCCGGCGGCTGCGGAAGCCCGTGGCGCGCGCTGTGGACTGGATAGAGAAGAAGGCGAACGAGACGTTCTCGGGCACGGTGACGGTGAATCCGCATATGGAGGGACTCTTCTCCGGCAAGGGAAGCAACACCGTGACAATCAGCAATTATCCGCTGCCGTGGTTCATCGACCAGACGCGTGCCGACG
>JAVBYH010000341.1 GCA_030824175.1 Bacteroidota bacterium
CTCCACGTCGACGCGAAGGTCTCGCACACGTATTCGGAGACGAAAAATCCCGACGATTTCACGATCTCCTTCCGGCAGGGGTCCGCCGATCCGAACTCGCAGTTCTCGGGCAAGCCGAACATCGACCCGCACCTCATTCCGACGGGCATCAAGGGCGATTTCTCGAAGACGCTCCTCAGCAACATCGTCACGAACAGCAATTTCTTCAAGGAGCGCGCTGTGACGGCGTCCGTCGACATGGATGTGCATCTGAATATCGCCGAGACGATCACCTCCGTCATCAAATTCGGCGGCAAGTACCGGTATCAGACGCGGTCGTTCGACAACGACCAGTACGACGGACAGGGCCTGAGCCTCTCGAGCGGCCGGTTCGTCGACGATCTCATCACGTCGCACTTTACCGGCGCGGCGCCGTACGCGGGCACGACGACGATTCCCATTACCGCCTTCCTCGATCCCAATTATTCGTTCGGGAAATTTTTAGACGGGGACTTCGCGATGTATGCCCCTCTCAACGCGAGCGTCATGACGGGCATCGCCGACCTCCTGCGCGCGAACGCCGCCGTCATTGCAAAGGCGGGGGCGATCGCCTACGGCCATGACGATTTCCAGGCGACATCGTACGATTACTCGGGCAATGAAAAACTCACCGCGTTCTATCTCATGGGCACATTTAATATCGGCACCGCCATCACGGTCATCCCGGGCGTCCGCTATCAGAACCTGACGACGACGTACACCGCATCGCGCGGCCAGCAGAGTCCGCTCTCGTATCTCGCCTATGCGCACAACGACACGACGTTCACCGTCGGCCATCCGTTCTGGCTGCCCGATGTGACGCTCCGCTGCAAACCGCTTCCGTGGCTGGACGTGCGGCTCTCGTACTCGAACACGCTCGCGTACCCCGATTACAACGCCGTCATTCCGAGGATCGACGTGTCGAACGGGGCCATCGACTGGAACAATTACAAGCTCGAGCCGTCGCGCTCGCGCAACTACGACGCCAACGTCTCCTTCTACGACAACTCAATCGGACTCTTCACCGCGGGCGTCTTCCTGAAGCACATCGACAACCTCATCTATTCCTATTCGCTCTATGCGACGGGCGCGAAAGTGTGGTCGTATTATCCCCCGCAGTTCGTCGATCCGAATTCCGCCCCGCCGACGGGCGCGTACAGGATCAACACGTTCGTCAACGATCCCTACCGGATCAGGGTCTCGGGGGTGGAGCTCGACTGGCAGACGCATTTCTGGTATCTGCCGGATCCGTTCAAGGGCATCGTGCTGAACGCGAACTACACGCACACGACGTCGAAGGGCGAATATCCGTACACGGACTCGCGGCGCGAGGGCAGGACGATCGTTTACGTCGACACGTCGTTCACCGACAGGCTCCTCTACCAGCCGAACGACATCGTGAACCTCTCGCTCGGCTACGACTATAAGAATTTCTCCATCCGCGTCTCGATGCTCTATCAGGCGGACATCTTCGCGAGTGTGACGTATTGGGACCAGAACCGGACGACGACAGCGCCGTATCGGCGGTGGGACGTGTCGGTGAAGCAGAACCTGCCGTGGTTCGGCATCCAGTTGTTCGGCAACTTCAACAACATCAATAACGCGCGCGACATGAATGTGCTGCAGATGTACCCGGACATTCCCCAGTCGGCGCAGTCGTACGGCATGACCGGCGACATCGGAATTCGCGTAAAACTGTGACATTCACATTCACTCATACTCTCGAACAAAGGAGGTGGCTCGGCGTACTGGAACGGGATGCGGAGGGTGGCGATCGGTCTCACACTTGCTGTAGTGCACACGTAACGGCTGTACTCACCAGGTTACTCAATCATTCATAAGGAGCGTTATCATGAAAAAAAGTTATACGCTATTCGTTGCCGTCATGGCGATGCTGTTCCTCACATCCGGCAGGACGTATGCCGCCGCGGGTGACACCCTCGTCGTGTACGCCAGCAAGGCCGACATCAACAATTCGATCCTGAACGACACGCTCCCCGGCGGCGCCTTCAAGCACAAGGTGTACAAGCTCGTGTCGCTCGACACGACGTACGTCTTCAGCGCGGCGATCACCGTCCATTCGGACATCACGGTGCTTGGTGTCGTGCATCCGACGACGAAGCGCCCCCCGTGCATCCAGCCGATCGATCCGGGCGACGGCTCAGTGCCGCCGATCCTCTTCAATTTCGTGCAGAGCGGCAACAAAGGCGTGCTGAAGAACCTCTACGTGCTGAGCCGTTCCACGCTCAACACGCAGAACCTGCCCGCGGCATGCGCGATCCAGGTCGCCGCGGATTCCGTCAGGCTGACGATCGACAACTGCGTGTTCGAGGGCTGGGCCGAGTTCGTCATCGGCTACAGCGGCAACTGGGATAATTTCTTCATCACGAATTCGAAGTTCCGCAACATGGTGCATCCGAACCAGTGGTATGTCGGCGAAGTGCTCCGCAATCTCTGGCCGGGCGCCGCGTACACGGATTCCGTCGTGATGAAGTACAATACGTTCTTCGCCATCGGCGGCTATTGCGCGGGTCCCGTGACAAAATACTACCAGCGCTATTTCGAGTTCTCGCACAACACCGTCGCGTATACATTTAAGAATCCGTTCTTTATATTTAATGTGACAAAAGCGAAGATCAACAACAATGTGTTTTACGCCCCGTGGGTCGGCGGCATCGCGCTCGGTGAGTATCCCTGGTGGGATCAGCTGTGGACGCCCGAGATCGGTTCCATCATCGACATGGACGGATTGGATTCGGCGAAGGCCGCAATGGTCGCCCCCGGTTCCGTCGGACAATCGAAAGCCGCGCTCATCGCCGCTGCGGAGAAGCTGAGGACTGTTGAGGTGAAGAACAACGCGTATTTCTGGCCCGCCGCACTCACGAATTATTGGAAGGCATGGAACGATACGGCGCATGTGGATTCGATCTACACGCCGACATGGATGAATGCGCGCACGACAACGATGTTCAGCGA
>JAVBYH010000375.1 GCA_030824175.1 Bacteroidota bacterium
ATGTCCCAATATTTTTTCGGCGCGACGAACGGGAGGTGCGGCTTGACGAATCCGACGGCGAAGAAGAACGGCGTGCCGTCCTTCGACAGTGAGGCGAGGATGTCTTTGGCGTGGAGCGCGTTCGCCCCGTCGCCGTACGCATTGTCGGGAACGTCGGCACATTCGACGGACGGCTTGACGAATTTTTGTATGTACTCGCTCAGCTCCGTCGCTTTCAAGCCCTTGCTTTCGCCCTCGGCCCTGTACTTTTTGATCAGGTCCTTGGTTTCCGGAAGCTGGTAGTTCAGTTCCGGCCTGCCGGTCTGCTGCGGATAGTATTCGTCCGAATTCCTGTAATATGGAACGCTCCACGACGGGGCGTCGAGTTCCTTGTCCACACAACGCGGATCGTAGATCTTCCCGATCCCTTGCGTCGTGTATCCCTGGCTCCTGAAATATTCGGGCAGGCTGAGCACCATCGGATTCACGTCGCGCATGCGCGTCTTCAGATCCCACACTTTTGTGTGATCGGGGCGCAGGCCCGTGAGAAGACTCGCACGTGTCGGACCGCAGACAGCCTGCTGGCAATAGCTCAGTGTGAAAACGGTCCCCCGTTTCGCCAGTCTGTCGATGTTGGGAGTCTTGGCGAGCCTGTCGCCGTAGCAGCCGAGAATCGGTTTCAGATCGTCGACCGCGATGAACAGCACGTTCGGCTTCGTCTCGCGCGCGTGCAAAGGCATCGCGCCCATGCCGAGCTGCGCGGCGATGCCGAGGGAGATTGCAAATTTATTCATGTGTGTCGGGATGATATTTCATGGATTGAAAATTATGATCGCACGCGTCCGCTAGTGCGGCTCCATACCCGAGAGCCGGGAGAGCAGCATAAAAAAATCCTTCTTCCGCTGGGAACCGATCCCCCAATCGACGGGTATACTCTGGAATCCCTCGTGAAATGCCGGATCGCCCGCTGCGAGCGTCGCGCCCCGCTTCCGGAAATCGAAGAATCCCCAGGATGCACCGGCCGTGAATGCAGCGAGCATATTGTTCACAGGCTTGTCGAAATCGAAATGGTCGTCCTCGTTGAAGAGGATCGGCATCGGCCTGTATCCCTGCACGCGCCGCGTCGAGTCGACCATGGACGTGACCATAGCCGGATCGTTCACGCCGTTCCCATGGAGGAGTATGAAGTCCGCCGACGCGGCGACATTCGGCAGGGGGATGCGGCGGCCTGTGTAGCTTGTGGATGCATAGAGCCGGTATCCGTCCACGGGGTGTCTCCTGGACGTCACGCGGTCGATCAGATCATGCACGCGTTCCTGCCTGAGGATGGCGTGGTCGTACGACGTGCTGTTGCATTCATTGTTGACCTCGATCATCACGTGCCGATAATTTTTTGCGAAGATCCAATCCACGGTATTGTCCACTGCGCGGATCACCGCGGCCTCGTTTTCGAGATGCTCGTCCTGTCCGAAATAAAATATCCCGAGGATGACGGCCATCCCCAGCTCGTCCGCCGTGCGAAGGATCCGTTCGAGCCGCCGGACGTACTCGGGCCGCAGCGAGCCGTCCGCATTAAATCCGGGATTGATCCATCCTTTGTTGCCGTAGCCGGTCGGGCTGCCTCCCTGCATGTTGAGCGTGAATGCAAGCAGGCCGTGGCGTCGCCATGCGGGCATCGCGGCGACGAACTCATTCGTGTTGCGGTCGGCATCCCACACTCCCGTGTCGGGATACTTCCAGAGCCGGCGCGTTTCCGGATTCAGGTCGTCGAAGATGCCCTGCACCATGCGTGCGTTGGGCAGAAGGCCTTCGAGGAAATGACCGTCAACCGAACAGCCCTTCATTGTGACCGTATCGTTGATGAAAAAATCTTCACCCTCGATCGAGAGGACCGTCTTCGGCCGGGCCGCCGCGCTCGATTGCGCCACGTAGAGCGATGACGGCTGCAGTCCCGGAACATTCAGCCCCTCCCATTCACCGTCGGGCCTGTCGGTGAAACGGCCGGGATATTTTTCACCCGACAATCCGACGCACCAGTTTTTCGCGGATACCCACGGGCTTTGGACGGCGGCTTTCCTTACGCGGCAGTTCCACAGCACCTGATTCGCCCCCGACCATCCGTGTCCGGATCCGTAGTCGCCGCGGTCCTGAATGTTAATCACACCGTCCGTCGTAATATTGTCGTACAGCGTTCCGACACTCCAGCGATGATGCGGTCCGATGTCGTTCTGCGTATTCCGTGCCGTGCAGTTATAAAACACATTCGGGCCGCAGACGCGAGAGCCGGTCACGAAATCGTGCCGGCCGTCCGTCGTTTCACAATTCTTCACAAGACACATCTGCCCTTCGATCGCGAAGGAGTAGCGTCGCCCGCCGGTGATGACGGACTTCGCCTCGAAACATTTCGCGTCCGTCACGGTGATGTACGAACTGGTGCGGCTCATCAGCACGCACCCGTTACCGAAATATTTCGACACGACGTTGCGCACCCATCCGTCCCTGCTGTTCCGAAATTCAACGGCATACCATCCGTGGTCCTCGTCGGTCTCCGAGGCGAACTCGGAAGTAACCAGGATGTTCTCGATGCCGACATTGCCGATCCTGTCGTCGGCGCTTTTCACGATGGATCCGCCTCCGTAGGCGGCGTCCATCGCCATGACCACCGGCTGATCGACCCATATCCTTCTCCCTTCGACCCGTGTGATCTCGCGTTCGAAGTTCAGGTCATAGTCCTTCGCCTTCCATTGCCTGGTGCCCGTACGTCCCTCGATGCGGTCCATCCGGATGTCGCGGATCCATTGTTCTGTCCCGGGCCTGCAAAGCATGATCGCATCGCCCCGTTTGAAACCACATGCATCGTCCACAACGAACGTGAAGCTGCCGACCGGAACGTACGAATCGGAAATCCGCACTCGGGTCCCGGCGATCTCGCGCGCCCCCGATTCGCCCGCGACAAGAACAAGCGATCGCTTCCCTGTGCCCGCCGCCGTCACCACGGTGCCGGACGC
>JAVBYH010000002.1 GCA_030824175.1 Bacteroidota bacterium
CCGCGTGACGGACATGTGCGTCGCGAAACTCGACAATTTCGCCATGATCGAAGAACTCGAATCGATCAATGCGCATCTGGATGAACTGGTGGCGGAAAAGAGCCGGGGCCTGATCGAGGCGAATAAGGCACTGGGCGAAAGCGAGGAAATGTTTCGCATCATGGCAGAGCAGATCGTCGACGTGCTCTTCACGACCGACACGCACGGCGTCATGATGTATCTTTCGCCTTCATGCCGCGGGGTATTCGGATGGGAGCCGTCGGAAATGCAGGGGCGCAAATTCAGCGAGTTCATCGCCCCGAATGATCGCGCGGCATCACGGTCTCTCGAAAAAGAAATTGCCGCGGGCAAGGCCATCACCAACCTTGTTCTCACCCTGCTGCGGAGCGATGGTTCCACGTTCTGGGGCGAAGTCTCGGCCTCGCTCATTACGAAGGAAGGCGCGGGGGCCGTGGGCACACTGGGATTAATACGGGATATTACGGAACGCACACGCGCGGAGGCGGAACGCCTCGAACTTGAACGCCGGCTCTTTCATTCCCAAAAACTCGAAAGCATCGGCGTTCTTGCGGGCGGCATTGCGCATGATTTCAACAATCTGCTCGGTGTCATGCTCGGGTATTTGCCGCTGCTCGATCAACGGCGGGAGGACGAGAAGGCATTCCGCAAATCCCTGGCGGTCGTCACGCAGGCGGCGGAGCGGGGCGCGGACCTTGTGCAGAAAATCCTCGCGTTCGCGCGCAAGGGCGATACCGTCATGAAGCCGGTCGACGTATCGGACGTTGTCGACGAAATGCTCATCCTTGTCAGGCAGACGTTCCCGCGCGACATCGTCATTACACCGGTCATCGCTCCGGGGCTCCCGATGATCAATGCCGATCGGACACAGCTCTATCAGATCCTCCTCAACCTCTGCCTGAATGCGAAAGATGCGCTGCCCCATGGCGGACGCATAACCATCGAAGCGCATGTCGCAGCCGGCGGCGACGTGCGGGCGAAGCATCCGTCGGCTATGAATGACACGTACGTGCTCCTGCGCGTCAGCGATACGGGCACCGGGATGACTGACCTTGTCAAGGCGCAGGTGTTCGATCCGTTCTTCACCACGAAAGACAAAGGCAAGGGAACGGGGCTCGGTCTCTCCGTCGTGTATGGGATCATTCAGAATCATGAGGGGTTTATCGATATCACATCGACGCTTGGAACCGGCTCCGCCTTCACGGTCTATCTTCCGACGGCACCCGGTCAATCCGCCGAAACACGTCCGGAAGAATGGGAGGACGCACCGGCTGCATCGCGGCACGAAACGATCCTGGTCGTTGAAGACGAACCCGGCCTGAACGATCTCGTCTGTGAAACCCTGCAGATGCACGGGTATGCTGTCGTGACGGCGTTCGACGGCGAAGAGGCGGTTCGGGCGTTTGCCGAAGGGAGAGACGGCATCGATCTCATCCTGTGCGATCTGGGGCTGCCGAAGATCAGCGGCCCGGACCTGTTTCAAAAATTCAAAGACATCGATCCGGATGTGAACGTCCTTTTTGCAAGCGGATTCTTCGATCCTGAAGTGCGGAGCAGACTCGAAGCCGGTGCTGCGTCGGGGTTCATACAGAAACCGTACAGGATGAATCAACTGCTCGCGGAACTGCGCGCCGTCCTGGACCGGATGTAACGGCGGCATACATTCACCTGAACACAACCAAGGACCCTTCCGTATGAAATCCTCCCGAAACGTCCCGTACGCAGTGCGCGGTGTGATCTCCGGCCTGCTCTTGCTGATCGTCCTGGGTACACAGACCTATGGCCAATCTGCGATCACGGCAAAATTTTCCGCGCGCTCACACACATATAACGGCAAGACGCTGCCCTTCAGGCTTTTCGTTCCCGACAAGTACTCGGCAACAACCCGGTATCCTGTCGTGCTCGCCCTTCATGGTTCGGGAGAACGGGGAGCCGACAACAACGCGCCGGTTGAAAATAACGGCCTGGCCACGTCCTGGGCGGCTCCAGCAAACCAGGCTCTCTATCCCTGCTTCGTGGTGGTTCCGCAATGCCCTTCGAACGGGAGCTGGTCGAGCGGATCGTCCTTCCTTACCGCCGAACTTGAAACTGCAAACAACATTCTCGATACCCTCGCCAGGGAGTTTTCGATCGACACGGATCGGATGTATGTTACGGGCCTCTCCCTCGGAGGGTACGGTACGTGGGAACTCATCAAACAGTATCCCGATCGGTTCGCGGCAGCGGTGCCGATGAGCGCCGGATTGAATCCGGCGTATGCGAAGAACATCCTGAGCGTGCCGATATGGAATTTTCATGGAACGGTGGACGATGTCATCTCCGTTCAGCAATCGCGCCTCATCATCAACGCCCTGCAGGCGTTCGGGCGGACCGCGGTGTATACGCATTCGCGCAACGGCGACACCTCGCGCATGCCCGACAGTCTGATCGTGAAGGAGATAAAAAACAGGGCCGATCTGCTGTACACGGAATACATCAATGGCGGTCATGCCATCTGGATCGAGTCGTACAACTACCCGCCCCTCTTCCAGTGGGTCTTCGACAAGGCCCGTCTGAATTCCACCGCCATTTCGCTCTCGACGCTGAAGTCCCGCCGCACACTGAACGGCACCGAAGCGATCACATGGAGCACGGCGCAGGCCGGGGGATCGGTCGAGGTGTGGTTCAGCGGCGATGCCGGAGGAACGTGGACGACGCTCGTTGCCGACGCTCCGAACACAGGAACCTTTCAATGGAACACAGCGGGCGTCGCCGATTGTTCGTTCGGGCAGATCAAAATCTTTCTCAAAGACACGGCCGGCCGGGTATACGGATCGGACATCTCTTCGTTCTTCACGGTGAAGAACACATCCAACGGTCCGCCGTTCGCGGCGTTCGCCAATGAAGCGGCGACGCTCGGAACGCGACCGGAAAAAGATACGATCGAGCTGTCGTATTTTCTCGGCGATCCCGAATGGGTCCCGCTC
>JAVBYH010000239.1 GCA_030824175.1 Bacteroidota bacterium
CAGTCGGGCCAGATCCATGCCACGGTGCTCGGATTCTGCGCAGGCGTGCTCGTGGACCTGCTCAGCGGCCAGTTCCTCGGCCTCTCGGCCTTGTGCAAGACGATCGTCGGTTTCGCCGCGGGGTATTTTTACAATGACAACAAGGTGAACTTCACGATCGCGCGCTATCAGTTCATCGTCATCATCGCGACGATGTCGCTCGTGCACAATGTCATCTATTTCACCGTGTTCGTCCAGGGCACGGATATCGGGCTGGCGGAGGCGATCATCCGGTTCGGCTTGTTCGCGACAATTTATACGACCGCGGTAGCGCTCCTGCCGTGGTTTGTCTTCACGCGCAAATATTCGGTATAGGATCGATATGGCAGGCGAGGAATTCGGTTCACCGAAACGAAAATTAGTCATTCAGCTCGTACTCTCCGCGGGATTTCTCATCCTCATCGGACGGCTCTATCAGCTTCAGTACATCTACGGCGAGCAGTACGGCCGCCAGTCGGAGGAGAACTCCATCCGCACGGTGGTAAAGGTGCCGGTGCGCGGCTACGTGTACGACCGCAACGGGCTCCTCCTTGTGGACAACCGCCCGTCGTACACCGTGATGGTGACACCCATCGACTTTCATGCGAAGAATCTTCCGCTCCTGGCACAGATCCTCGAGATGCCCGAGGAGATGGTTGTTGAAAAGATCAACCGCGGAAAAAAATATTCGCAGTTCGCGCCGACGCGTGTGAAGCGCGACATCGATTTCCGGACGCTGTCGCTGTTGGAAGAGCATAAGGACAGGCTCGCCGGCGTCGAGGTGCAGATGGAATCGAAGCGTTTCTATCCCACGCCGGCCCGCATGGCGCATCTCATTGGATATGCGAAGGAGATCTCCGACGGGCAGCTCGAGAAGCTTGGCGAGTATTACCAGCCCGGAGACATCGTGGGCAGCACGGGCATCGAGGCGAAGTACGAGCACTTCCTCCGCGGCGACAAGGGGTTCGATTACATTTCTCAGAACGCGAGGGGCCAGATCATCGGCACGTTCAACAACGGCAAGAACGACGTGCCGCCGAAGGACGGGCTGGACATGCATCTCGCGCTCGACGTGAAGGTGCAGGCGCTCGCCGAATCGCTCCTGGCGGGAAGGGCCGGCGCGGTGGTCGCGATCGATCCCTCGAACGGCGGCATCATCGCCCTGGCGAGCAAGCCCGATTACGACCTCGCCACATTCAGCGGCGTGACGCCGTCCGACATCTGGAAAGGCATGACGTCCGATCCGGCGAAGCCCCTCTTCAACCGCGCGACGCTCACACGCTACCCGCCCGGCTCGACGTATAAGATGCTGCTGGCGATCGCGGCGCTCGAGAACGGCATCATCGACGAACATTACCGCATCCAATGCCGCGGGGCCTTCCCCTACGGGAACAGGGTGTTCAAGGATCTCCACGTTCACGGATCAACCGACGTCATCGAGTCCATCCAGCGCTCGTGCAACGTGTTCTATTACCAGCTCATGCTCAAAGTCGGCTTCGACGAGTGGACGAAATACGGGCGGGCATTCGGCTTCGGCAAGGTGACGAACGTCGACATTCTGGAGGAGAGCGCGGGACTGCTCCCCTCGACGGAATTTTTCAACCGCGTTTACGGCAAGGGCAAGTGGACGCAGGGCTACCTCGTCAGCCTCGGTATCGGCCAGGGAGAAATGGGCGTGACGCCGCTGCAGATGGCCAACTACGCGGCGATGCTCGCGAACAAGGGGCACTATCATCAGCCGCACGCGGTGAATTACGTCTACAACAAGTGGACGAAACAAACGGACACCGTCGCGCACGAACAGCACCGCATCGAGATCTCTGACCGGACATGGAACATCGTGCGCGAGGGCATGCGCCGCTGCGTGATGGAGCCGGGCGGCACGGGCAGTATCGTGCGCATCGCCGGCGTGCAGGTGGCGGGAAAAACAGGCACGGCGCAGAACCCGCACGGGAAGGACCACGCGTGGTTCATCGGCTTCGCGCCGTTCGACAATCCGAAGATCGCCATCTGCGTGCTCGTGGAGAACGGCGGATACGGGGCGGTCGCGGCCGGCCCGATCGCGGGCATGTGCATGGAGCAGTATCTCTATGGCGAACTCATCCGGTTCAAGAAAAATGCGCCGGTCATCGCGCAGGCGCCGAAGCCCGAATTCCTTGAATAATTTCGCACGCATCGTCACCACAAGGGGCGTATGCACGACGCCCCGGAGTAAAGAGATCGACTTGTAGGGCGAAACGGCGTTTCGCCCAGATTCAACGGATGTACTGTCGATCAACTGGGCGAAATATCATTTCGCCCTACAAAAAAATTACACAGAGTATATTTTTTATGGCGGCATTCTTCAAGGAATATTTCGACAGGACGACGTTCGTCGCCACATTGGCGCTGATCGGCATCGGGCTCATGTCCATCTACAGCGCGACATTCGACACGCATGCGACGAGCAATTTCTACCGCCAGCTGACGTGGACGGCGATCGGGTTCGTAGCGATGCTCGTCACGATGGTCATTCCCCTCCGGATGATTCAGCGCTCGGCGTACATCGCCTTCTTCTCGTCCCTCGGTCTGCTCGTGCTCGTCCTCGTGATGGGGAAAACCGTCTACGGATCGAAGAGCTGGCTTGGCGTGGGCGGCATGGGCATCCAGCCCTCGGAGTTCGTGAAAGTCACGACGATGCTTGCGCTGGCCTCGTATCTGAGCCGAAGCAACGTCAACGTGGCGCGCCTCAAGGACCTCATCAAGGCGTCGGGATTCGTTGCGCTTCCGTGCGCGCTCATCATGCTCCAGCCCGATTTCGGGACGGCGCTCACGTTCATCGGCATGCTCATCCCCGTACTGTACTGGGCGGGGGCGTCGAACTTCATGATCATCATCCTCATCGCGCCGGCCTTCGTTGCGGCCGCGGCGATCATCGGCACCACCCCATTCCTCATCGTGCTCGCCGCCCT
>JAVBYH010000410.1 GCA_030824175.1 Bacteroidota bacterium
CAAAGGGTTCCGCGCGAAACGCTCCGAGATTCTCCATCGCCCAGCGTGTAAGCGTGCACTCCACGATGTCTCTTCCGAAATAGAGCGATGCAGCTCCACGCAGCATGGCCGCCACCGGCGTCTTGTCGTTTACCGTGAACGGCAGACGACCGTGCATCGTACCGCCGAAGGCGAACGCCTTCGGCGAGAGCATCCGTACCTCGCTCCAGAGCACCGGTTCATCGTTGTGAAACGTCCACGGGCGGGTGCCTGTGAGCGACGGAGATTCGATTGTGTACCTGATCTCGACGATGCATCCCGGCTGCAGGCCGGGGAGTGTGAACGTGTATCTGTTGCGGCCTTCCGAAAGTTCCTCTTTCACGATTCCGCCCTTCTCGAGCGAGCTATCAGCGATCGTTCCGTCCTTCATGAGCACGTACGTCGCACCCGCGATCGTCGAGACGAATTCGCCATTCACACCGGTGTCGATCGTGTGTGTGCCCCAGAGAAACCCGCGTTCGTTCAGGATCTTGACCCGCAAATGCCGCGTGACCGTGATGCCGAGGTCGTCGTTCACGCGCATGTCGCAGAAGTCGCAGAGGATCACCGCCGAGGCGGACGTGTCGCCGGGGAACGAGGTCATTGCAAGCTGGTCGTGGGGGATACTTCCCCATGTAATGGGCGGCGGTGGGATTTCACCGGCCTGTGAGGCCGCGCCGAACACGGCCGCACAGAGCGCGGCCATGAAACGGTGGAGTGCATTGTGTCTGAGCGTAGACGTCACGTCGTGTCCGAATTGAGCTGTGGAGAAGTTGATCGAAACCTCACTCGGCCTTCAGCGAATCCTTCCGTGCGAGATCCGAGATCCGCTGCAATGGCTTATTGGCCACAAAACACCGGATATCCGAATTGAAAATCGTCTGCGTCATCCCCTCAGAGCCGATGACGAGCGTAAAGTTGAACGGGTCCTGCCGGCTCGGGAGCGGATATTTTTTTTCAACCGCCTTCAGGAGCATCGGGTCGCAGATCGCATGCGTCGCCTCGATGACGCCGGTGTCAGCAATGCCGAGAAGCAGGAGGACGGTGCTTCCATCCGGCCCCTCGTTCTTCGCGATGATCGCGTAATCCTTCTCATACCCGCCGCCCCGTTGATTCGATCGGGAGAATTCCACGAGAGAGTCGTTCTGAAATCCTCCGACGGTCACCCTCGATGGCTGCAGTGAATACGTGATATTGAAGAGATGGAGGAACTTCCTGATGCCGAAGAGCGATTTCAGCGAACCGATGAAGATGACATTGTTCGATTTGAAATCGTCGTTCGAGAATTGCGAGGCCAGCTTCAGCGAGACACCCTTCGGGGAGGTCCTGAGGATCGGCAGGATGTGGAAGAGTCCCCAGGAGGCGCTCGGACGCAGGAACGTAAAGTCGTTCTGTTCGTAGCGTTTCGCGAAGCCGGGATCCTGAAGCAGCCTCTCGCGATAATCTTCCGGAGTGTTGATCGTTGTCGTCCGATAATAACTGTTGCCGGAGCCGCGTTCGCGGAGGAAGAAGTAATCGCCCAGCACGATGAGCGTGGGTTTCCCCTGCGGGTCGACGAATTCATTCCACACCGGATTCGGGACTATCGGTGCGCTCTGCGGCGCGTCGGGCGTCCTTGCGAAATAACCGGCGAAAAAGGCGAGAGCGATGCAGGGAATGAAACCGTACATGAGGAGCCGCATGTACGTGCTTTCAGATCCGTTGACCTTCACCGTGTTCGGAACGAATTCGACCTTGTAATGACCGACGGGGATCTGCAGCCTGTACGCAAACGGCTTCGAGTTCGTCAGGTGGTAGTGTTCGAGCTTCTTGCGGAGGTTCGTCAGAAACACCCGCACCGAAGCGTCCTCCCGCGAATTGAACGTTCCGTCCTTCCCGAAAAACTGCATGCCGATCGTGACTTCCTTCGGAACCCGTTCCGCGAGCGACTCCTCCACAAGATAGCGCAGCACGTCGCAATAGCGCTGCGATCCCTTGAAATCGGGACTCTCCAGGATGTCGTCGAGGATCTGCTGTTGGGCTGCTTTGTCCGGCATGAATCCTTCTTTTTGTTCAAGTATACCGATTTTTTAACAGGTTTCAAACGGTTATTAACTGGTTCCCGCCGTGTTCGGGTGGTATATTGGGTATCACCGTTTCTCGTTTCTTCATTCGCACCATCGTCATGAAGAACGGCATCTGGGAGAACGTGCGCATCGACATGACGAGACCCGGTACCGCAGCTGCGCCGGTGCGGTTGAAAGCCGAGACGAACGGCGCGGTGATCCTGCGCGGCGTCTCGCAGCTCATCTTCTCCGCCGACTGGCAGCATGTGTCCGGACTCTGTTTCAGGGACGGCGGTGGCGCATTCGACAAAAAGTATTTTTCAGTTGTTCGCTTCAATGCAAACAATTGCAGGCTGACCGAATCGGCGATCGTCGACTTCCGTCCGTCCGACCCAAAGACGGGGTATTATTACGTCTTCTTTGCGGGGAATGTGAACCGCATGGATCACTGCCTGCTAACAGGAAAGAGCAACAACGATCCCGTCGTCGGAAACGCCGACGAGAACAGCCGCCACAACCGGGTGGACCATTGCATGATCCGGTTCATGGCTGGCGAGTACATTGACAAAGGGCTGACCGCATCCTACAAACCGAAGCCCTCGGCGGGTGCGCCGCTCGGCCGCATGCCATGGTACGGATGCGTGCGCGACTGTTTCATCGCCAACAATACGCTCGTAAACAACGACGGGCCGGACTTCCTCCTGGGCTTTCGATATAAATACAACTGGCCCGCGATACAGATGATCCTCCTGCCCGAGCGCAATTCAATCGTAGACAATTTCATTGTTAAACGATCCGGTGCGCCGGTTGTCGAAGAGACACCGCAGGATATGACGCCGCCGTTCGATGTCGTGAAGTTCTGGCCGAACATGTATGCGGGGAATGTCTGCATCGGGGGAGCAGTGACGGTCCCCTCAGCGGTGAAGGGGTTCGCCATGCATCCGCCGCCGGCGCACGGAAACGGGTCTCATCCCGCGCCGGGCGTCTTCGGCCTGGCGCAGCAGGCGAACGAGGACATTCTCCGGGGTGAAGATGTCGGACCATCGTGGCAAGCGAAATAAGTTTCTTCACTAACCTCCACAAACGTAATCGATTGATTGAGACAGTTATGAATCGGAGAAAATTCATCATCAACGCCGGCATGTTCGCGGCCGGCACCGCAGCGGTGCACTCGCTCGTCTTCGGACGTGAACTCCTTTCGGGAGCGCTCACAGCAGGCAAGAAGCCCAACATCATTTTCATTCTCGCCGACGATTACGGCATCGGCGAGGTCGGCTGCTACGGTGCGGACAATTACAAAACGCCGAACATCAACACGCTCGCGCGCGGCGGCATGCGCTTCACCCACGCGTACACGCCATCGCTCTGCGGTCCGTCCCGGGCGTGCATCATGACCGGGCGCTACGGCTTCCACACGGGGGCCACGAACCAGGACGCCACGGGCCGCTTCACTCCCGCGGCCGAGGCGATGATGCCGTCGTACCTGAAGACGGCCGGCTACGCCTCGGCGATGATCGGAAAATGGGGACAGCTCCCGCTTGCGCCGTCGGATTTCGGATTCGACGAATACCTGCAGTTCAAAGGCAGCGGCGTCTACTGGAACACGCAGGAAAAGGGCCGCACGTATTCTGTGAACGGCGTCGAGACGGTCCTGCACGACAAGGACTACCTGCCCGACGTCATGCACAGGCATGCGGTGGACTTCATCACAAAGCACCGGAGCGATCCGTTCTACCTCTATTACTCGTTGTCGCATGTGCACGGAGAGATCCTTCCGACGCCCGAGAGCGCGGCCGATCCAAAGGATGTGTACGCGGACAATATCACATACATGGACAAGCTCATCGGCAGGCTCGTCGATGTGGTCGACCGGCTGAAGCTGCGCGACAATACGCTCATCGTCTTCTTCGGCGACAACGGCACGGCCGGAGGCAAGGCGGACCGCGCAACGATCGGCGGCAGGCGTCTGTCCGGCCAGAAAGGCACGATGCTCGAAGGCGGCAGCGTCGAGCCGTTGATCGTCAACTGGCCGGGCGTCACGCCCGCGGGCACGGTCTGCCACGACATGATCGATTCCACAGACTTCGTGCCGACGTTCGCGGAAGTTGCCGGAGCGACGCTCCCCCGGGAGCGTGTGCTCGACGGACGGAGCTTCGCGGCGCAGATCCGGGGTACAAAGGGAACGCCGCGCGACTGGGCCTTCGTCCAACTCGCGTCGCAATGGTACGTCCGCGACGCCGGATGGAAACTGAACCAGGCAGGCGAATTGTTCGACATGAGCGGCGCGCCGTTCGAGGAGAAACTGATTCCTGTCGATACGGCCGACGCGAACGCCATCGCCGTCCGCAAGCGCCTCCAGGCGGCGCTCGACAAGTTGAATCCGGCCGGCGGCATCCTCGACGACGGGGACGGAACGGGCCGGCACTCCAACAAGAAAAAAAAGATGAAGGAATAACGAGATGCTTTGTCTGATGGCTCTGATTGCGCTGACTGTATCGAATGCGGATACTGCTGCGCTCGAAAACGACTATGTCCGGGTGATGTGCAACACGACGGCCTGCCCGCAGGCGCACACGCCGGGGTATGGGACGCGCGTCATCGTCGCCCTGGCGCACATGGAGATCGCCGGCAGCGGCGGCACCCGGTCGCTCGAGCGCGGCGGCATCGCCGTGTTCCCCGCGAGGAAATCATACACATCGCCGCGGGGAGAATATTTTCAAGTGGCATTCAAATCGGATCACCCGCCGTACACGGCACCGGAGCAGTGGCTTGAGCCGGTCAAGAACACAATTGTCTACGAGGATGACCAGCTCCGGGTCTTCGAAGAACGACTCGCCGGCGGCGACACACGAGAGCTGCACAGTCACGCGCAGCGGGTCGTCGTCCGGCTCAACGACGTGCAACTGACAGATCCGCGGTTCAATCCCGTTCCGAAACCGGGGACCGGCATTCAGGTGCCGAACACTGTGCGATTCGCGGAACCGATGGTTCATGTGGTGCACAATGTCAGTGCCGCGCCGCTGTTCAATATCGTCATCGAATGCAAGCCTCAGGCCGGCAGGGAACTCGTCTACTCCGACGCCGAGCAGGGGGAGGGGAGGAAGTGGATCGCCGAGTTAGAACAGCCTTCGGCGTCCTCCATGTCGTGGGAGAGGGGAACGCTCGACATCGACGCTGCCGCAGGAGCGACTGTGTGGTTCGCGGAACAATTGTCGGGCGACCTCATGATCACGTACGACGCGGTTCAGGAAATACAATCGCATCGGAGAAAAGCCAGTCCTCCGCGAATACACAGACGAGCCGCACCTCCTCCGGGGAAACACGACATACGCGATAACGGTGATCGTGGACGGCGGCCGTACGCGACTCTACAGGAACGGCGAACCGTATTTCGATCTCACCGATCCGACACCGCTCACACGCGGATATTTCGGATTCAGGACGACACGAAGCCGCCTGCAGATCCGTGACTTCCGGGTGTACCGGTTGCTGCACGACAACGAGTAATGCCCTCATCTTGCTTCTGGCCCGCAGACGTTTTATATTAAACATTGTATTAAACAGCACCGGGCCGTTCATGCATATCAGCGATAACACACACGCTCTCATCGATGCCGTTCAGCAGTACTCGGGGAATCAACTCAAGCACCCCGCGGAATGCGCACTGCTCGTTGAAGCCTCGAGTCTGCACGGGCAGCAGAACGCCCTGGCCGACCTCACGTTCACTGCGAAGTTCCTGCACAAGACATACGGCGTGATGCGACGCATCGGGGCGCAGGGGGAAGGCTACGACAAGTTGTCGGAGGAATTCGAGTCGAACGTCGCGAGGGCGCAGGAACTCATGCGCTCCATCGCCGACACGATGACGGAGGAGGATCGGTCTCGCTTCACCGGCACGTATCTGTCCGTCTCCGCACCGTCATTCGAGGCGATGATGGAACTCGTCCACGACCTGAGCTGGCTGAAGAATTACTCGATCGACGCGAGGGCGAGGGCATGAGCACATCCACGGAATCGTCGTTCATCTCGATGCAGTATGTGATACGCATCGTGCTCATGGTGACCATCCTCTTCGGCATTTTGCTCGTCGTCGATCCGCCGTTTTCGACGCTCGGCATTGTGCTCAGTGCGCTTGTGATGGCGCTGCTCATCGTCGCGGTCTTCCTGCTCAAAAAAGTGATCCGGCCCGACCGATCGATCATCCAAAACTTATTCAAATGAAAACATTCCTGATCCTCCTCGTTGTACTCTGCACGACGGCTGCGACCGCGCAGCATGCGGCGCCGGTGAAGCCCGGCATCGACGTGCTGAAGGCCTCGAACTTCGACATCCTCAAGGGAAAGCGCGTCGGCCTCATCACGAATCCGACGGCGGTGACCGCCTCGCTCCAGGCCACGATCGACATCCTCGCCTCGGCGCCGGGCGTGAAGCTCACGGCGCTCTACGGTCCGGAACACGGCGTGCGCGGCGACGTGACGGCGGGCGGGCATGTCGACACGTTCACCGATCCCGTCACGGGCGTTCCCGTCTATTCGCTCTACGGCAAGACGAGAAAGCCGACGGAGGAGATGCTGAAGGATGTGGACGTGCTCGTCTACGACATACAGGACATCGGCTCGCGCTCGTACACGTACGTGAACACGATGGCGTATGCGATGGAAGCCGCCGCGGAGCTGAATAAAGAATTCGTCGTGCTCGACCGCCCGAACCCGCTCACCGGGAACAGGGTGGAAGGGAACATCCTTGACATGAAGTTCCGTTCGTTCGTGGGACAGTATCCGATCGCATATGTCTACGGCATGACCTGCGGGGAACTCGCGGAATATCTGAACAACGAGGGGTTGCTCGAAGGCGGGAGGAAATGTTCGCTCACCGTCGTGAAGATGGATGGATGGAACCGCGCGATGAACTGGGAGGATACCGGCCTGCCGTGGGTGCCGACCTCGCCGCATGTTCCGCATGCCGAGACGGCGCTTTACTATTCCGCCACGGGCATCCTCGGGGAGCTCGACGCGATCAACATCGGTGTCGGGTACACGATGCCGTTCCAGCTCATCGGCGCGCCATGGATCGAATCGAGACGATTTGCGGACTCGTTGAACGCCAGGCGGCTGCCCGGATTCTTCTTCCGGCCGCTCTCGTACAAGCCGTACTACGGCGCGATGAAGGACAAGCAGCTCGGCGGCGTGCAGGTATACATGCTGGACCGGTCGACGGCCGACCTCGTCGCGATGCAGCTGTATGCGATCGAGACGATCTTCTCCCTCTATCCCGACGCCGATCTCTTCACCGCAAGCACGGCGCGCAACGACATGTTCGACAAGGTCATGGGCACCGACGCGGTGCGCAAGGCGCTCGTCGACCGCACGCCCGTCGCGCAGATCATCGCCGGCTGGAAGACGGGGATGGACGAATTCCGCGCGAAGCGCGCGAAATATTTGTTGTATCAATAAGCAGACATTCATTAATATTTTTTGGCATGAATAAAATTTCGACGAAAATCTTCCTCACACTCTTTATCATGGGCGCCGTGGTGTGGCTAGGCGCGCTCTCGACGCGCGCTATGATAGGCAACGAACTCCTGCAATTCGGCACTCTCGACTTTAAGACGACAATCGAACCGTCGTTCGAACGCGAACTCTACCGCATCCTCAGCTATACGACGATCCTCGTCATGGGCGGCTATGCGGCTGCGCTCGTCGGCGCGATCGGATTCGCCGCCACCGCCACGGTGAAGTGGAAACAGCACGGCTGGCTCCTCATGTGCGCAATCCTCTTCTTCATCTTCGTACCCGTGGAACTCTTTTCATTGAAACTGGATTGGAAGATGATAGGGCTGAACTTCTGGGGCGACTGGCCGATCGAAGAATTCCGCAAGGCGTTCCTCGCACGGCTCACCGCACTCTCGGGGCTGCCGGTGATCGCGAACCTGACGTATTATACGATGATCGTCATTGCCGTGTGGCGGCCGTTTGAACGCACAACGGGGGCGGAGTAAGACGCTATGGCCATTTTAGATGAAGAAATGCTTGCAGAGATCGAAGCGCTCGCCGTTGAAATGGGCGTGCATATCCGGTACGAAAAAGGGGACTTCGACGGGGGCTATTGCATTCTCCGCGACGAACGCCTCATCGTCGTGAACAAGAAATTCCACGCCCAGCGCAAGGCATCCGTGATCGGACAGGGACTGGATCAGCTCGGACTCGAGAACGTGTATGTGAAACCCGCCGTGCGCATGTTCATCGACGACGAGCTCGCGAAGCTGCGCAAGACCGGCGGACAGGGAATGGGATTGGATTGATCATTATGCGCTTACTTGTCATCAACGGACCCAACCTGAACCTCCTCGGAGTGCGCGAGCCCCACATCTACGGCACGCAGACCCTTGCCGACATCGAGATGGATCTCCGCGATTCGTTTCCCGACGTCGCGTTCGATTTTTTTCAATCGAACCACGAAGGCGCCATCATCGATAGGATTCAGTCGGTGATCGGCTCCGCGTATGACGGCGTCCTCATCAACCCGGGCGCGTTCACGCATTACTCCTACGCGATACGCGACGCCATCGCCGCACTCTCCGTGCCCGTGATCGAGATCCACCTCTCCAACATCCACATGCGCGAGGAGTTCCGCAGGCATTCGGTGATCGCGCCGGTCTGCACGGCGCAGCTCTCCGGGTTCGGTTCAACAGGCTACAGGCTCGCGGTGACAACGCTTGCACATTCCCATCACACATCCCACACACAATGATCAGAGCCGTCGTGTTCGATCTCGACAATACGCTTGTCGATTTTATGGCGATGAAACGCCAGGCCATCGACGCCGCCATCGGCGCCATGATAGATGCAGGACTGAAGCTCACGAGCGACGATCTCCATGCCCGCATCAACGCCATCTACAAGGAGCGCGGCATTGAGTTTCAAAATGTGTTCGATCAACTCCTCTACGACGAATTCAACAAGGTCGATTACAAGATGCTCTCAGCGGGCGTGATCGCCTACCGCAGGGCGCGCGAGGCGGCCCTCGTGCCGTATCCGCATGTGTACCTCACATTGATCGAGCTGGCGAAGATGGGAATGAAGCTCGCCGTCGTCTCGGACGCGCCCGCGCGCGAGGCATGGCTCCGGCTCGCCTACCTCAACTTCCACCACATCTTCGACCATGTCGTCACGTTCGACGACACGAAGGAACGCAAACCGCATCCCGCGCCGTTCAAGCGCGCACTCTCGCTCCTCGGTGTGCGGGGGGAGGAGGCGCTCATGATCGGCGACTGGGAGGAGCGCGACGTTGTCGGCGCCGCCAAGGTTGGCATGAAGACCGTGTTCGCCCGGTACGGCGACACCTTCGGTACCGGAGCATCGAACGCCGACTATGAGGTTACGGACATCTCCGAACTCCTCCAGATCGTGCAGAACGAAAACAAGATACGGATATAACCTTATGATCCTCGGCATCGGCGTGGACATGGTGGATATCGAGCGCATACGGGCGTCCGTCGAGCGGTACGGCGAGTCGTTCACGGGGAAGCTCTTCACCGACCATGAGATCGCATACTGTTCCGGCAAGGCGCTGCCCGCTCAGCATTACGCCGCGCGGTTTGCCGCGAAGGAGGCGTTCAGCAAGGCCATTGCCACGGGCTGGGCCGGCACGTTCCAGTGGAAGGACGTCGAGGTCGTCAACGACGACATGGGCAAGCCCTCGTTCCGCCTCTACGGGCCGACGGCCGAGCAGTTCGCCGCGCGCTCCATCATGCTCTCGATCACGCACACCGAAACGAGCGCCGCGGCGTTCGTCATCATCCAGGACGAGCTGCATGTGAAGGATTGACACGATGACCTCCCGCGAACGAGTACGCCGCGCCATGCGCTTCAGCGGTCCCGACCGCATTCCCATCCTGTTCTTCAACAAGGACAAGGACCAGTCGGACATCGTCCTCGTCGACGTCGTCCGCCATTTCATGGGTCCGAAGAAGGATCGATCGGAGTGGGGGTTCGACTGGGAGCGGCGCGACGACACGATGGGGCAGCCGAAGTCGGTGCTCATTCCAGACTGGGAGGCGCTGGACATGCTGGCGGGGCCCGACGCGTACGATGCGGCACGATTCGACGACTTCGAGACAGCCCGCTTGCAGTACGGCGACGACAAATATTATTGCGCGAGCCTCGTGCTCACCGGGTTCACCGTAATGAGCGCCCTGCGCGGATTCTCCGCGTCGCTCGAGGACCTCTGCATCGACAGGGAGAACATGGAACGGCTCGCGGACATCGTCTTCGGATTCGAAAATGCGGTGATTGCACGGGCCGCGGAGAACGGCTTCGACGGCGTGGCCTTTTTCGACGACTGGGGCACGCAGGAGACGCTCATTATTTCTCCTGCCCTGTGGCGGGATTTCTTCAAACCGCGCTACAAGCATCAGTTCGAGCGCGCACATGCCTGCGGCCTCGACGTGTATTTCCACTGCTGCGGATTCATCGAGGAGATCATCCCCGACCTCATCGAGATCGGCGTCGATATGCTCAATCTCAGCCAGCCCAACCTCTACGACATGGAGAAGATCGGCGCGCTCTACCGCGGCCGCGTCTGCTTCGTGTGCCCCATCAGTTATCAGACCACGTCCATCACCGGAACGCGCGAGGAGATCTTCAGCGAGGCCGACCGGCTCATCCGGAACCTGCGGACGCAGCACGGGGGATTCGTCGGCTACGTCGAGGAATACCACTCCATCGGCATGAGCGACGAAAATTATCGCTCGTGCATCGACGCCTTCCGTGAACTCGGCGCGTGATATTTTTCACAGATTCTTTTTGAACGGGAGCGGAAATTTTCGTATACTGATAAAGTCCAAAATTTGACCTGAAAGCAGACTGACGATGAACGAGTCTACGGAACATATAATTCGACAATAGATCGCAAAGCCTCTACGTTCTTGCACGGGAGGCTTTTTTTTTGACGGAAGAGTGCTATGCCAAAAAGAACTGACATTAAATCTATATTAATCATCGGCAGCGGCCCGATCGTGATCGGCCAGGCCTGCGAATTCGACTATTCCGGCACGCAGGCCTGCAAAGTGCTGCGCGACGAGGGCTACAGGGTCATCCTCATCAACAGCAATCCCGCGACGATCATGACGGATCCGGAGCTGGCGGATGCGACGTACGTGGAGCCGATCACCCCCGAATTCATCGAGCTGATCATCGAAAAGGAAAAGCCCGATGCGCTCCTGCCCACCATGGGCGGACAGACCGCTCTTAACGCGGCCGTTGCATTGGCCGAGCGCGGCATCCTGAAGAAGCACAATGTGGAGCTCATCGGCGCGAACCTCGAATCCATCAAGAAGGCGGAGGACAGGCAGCTGTTCCTGAAGACGATGCGCGCGGCGGGACTGGATATGCCGCACGGCGGATTCGTCTACTCGGTGGATGACGCGATGAAGATCGCCCAGAGCATCGGCTTCCCGCTCATTATCCGCCCCTCGTTCACGATGGGCGGCACCGGCGGCGGCATCGCCTTCAATCTCGAGGAATACCGAGAGATGGTCGAGCACGGTCTGCTCAACAGCCCCACGCACGAAGTCCTCGTCGAGGAAAGCGTCATCGGCTGGAAGGAATACGAGCTCGAGGTGATGCGCGACAAGCACGACAACGTCGTGATCATCTGCTCGATCGAGAATTTCGACCCGATGGGCGTGCACACGGGAGATTCGATCACCGTGGCTCCCGCCCAGACGCTCACGGACAAGGAATACCAGTACCTCCGCGACGCGGCGATCAAGGTGATGCGCGCCATCGGCGTCGACACCGGGGGATCGAACGTGCAGTTCGCGATGAATCCGAAGAACGGAAAGATGTACGTGATCGAGATGAACCCGCGCGTCTCCCGCAGCTCGGCACTCGCCTCGAAGGCAACGGGGTATCCGATCGCAAAGATCGCGGCGAAGCTCGCCGTCGGCTACACGCTGGACGAGATCCCGAACGACATCACCAAATCCACTCCCGCCTCGTTCGAACCGTCGATCGACTACACGGTGGTGAAGATCCCGCGGTGGGACTTCGAAAAATTCAAGGGCGTGGACGAACACCTCGGCGTGCAGATGAAGTCCGTCGGCGAGGCGATGTCGTTCGGCCGCACGTTCAAGGAGGCCCTCCAGAAGGCGCTCCGCTCGCTCGAGACCGGGCGCGGCGGCATCGGCGCCGACGGCAAGGACTTCTTCGACATCGACAAGCTCACCGAGGAGACGAAGAAGGAATGGCGCAAGAAGATCAAGGACCAGCTGCGCCGCCCCATGCCGAAGAACATCTATTACCTGCGGCACGCGTTCCAGCTCGGCTTCACGATCGAGGAGCTGCACGCGCTCACGTTCGTCGACCCCTGGTTCCTCCACAATATCAAGCAGATCGTTGAGCTCGAGGAGGAGCTGAAGGCGTCCTTCCCGACGATCACGAAGGAAGTGCTCCGCACCGCCAAGCAGTACGGCTTCTCCGACCGCCAGCTGGCGTTCCTGTGGAAGACCGACGAGATTAGGGTGCGGGCGCTCCGCAGGGAGCTCGGCGTCATGCCTGTCTACAAGACTGTCGACACGTGCGCCGCGGAGTTCGAGGCGCACACGCCGTACCATTATTCCTGCTACGAGGAGGAGAACGAAGCCGTGCGGTCCGACCGCAAGAAGGTGATCATCCTCGGCGGGGGGCCGAACCGCATCGGGCAGGGCATCGAGTTCGACTATTGCTGCGTCCACGGGGTGTTCGCGCTCCGCGAGCTCGGCTACGAAACGATCATGATCAACTGCAATCCCGAGACGGTCTCGACCGATTACGACACGACGGACAAGCTGTACTTCGAGCCGCTCACGGTCGAGGATGTGCTCAACATCTACGAGTTCGAACGGCCCGAGGGCGTCATCGTGAGCTTCGGCGGACAGACGCCGCTGAAGATCGCCAAGGAGCTCGAAGCGCAGGGAGTGAAGATCCTCGGCACCACCACCGAGGGCATCGACCTGGCCGAAGACCGCGAGCGGTTCGGCGCGCTCCTTCGTCACAACCACATCAAGCATCCGCGGTACGGCACGGCGTTTTCCGTGAACGACGCAGTGCTCGTGGCGCAGGAGATCGGCTATCCGGTGCTCGTGCGCCCGTCGTACGTGCTCGGCGGCCGCGCCATGCAGATCTGCTACACCACCGAAGCCCTGAAGGAGTATATGAACAAGGCCGTCGGCGTGTCGCCCGAGCATCCGATCCTCATCGACAATTTCCTCGAGGACGCGTTCGAGTTCGACGTGGACGCCGTCTGCGACGGGCACGACGTGATGATCGGCGGCGTCATGGAACACATCGAGGAAGCCGGCATCCATTCGGGCGACAGCTCGTGCGTGCTGCCTCCGTTCATGATCTCGGACGCCAAGATCGAGGAGCTCATCGTACTCACGAAGAAGCTCGCGTTCGCGCTCAAGGTGAAGGGACTCCTCAACATCCAGTTTGCGATGAAGGACAACGAGGTGTACGTGCTCGAAGTGAACCCGCGCGCCTCGCGCACCGTTCCGTTCGTGAGCAAGGCCACCGGCCTGGCGATCGCGAAGATCGCCGCGAAGGTGATGGTCGGCAAGACGCTGAAGGAGATGGGGCTCGTCGACTTCGATTTCCGCACTGTGAAGCACATTTCGGTGAAGGAGGCGGTCTTCCCGTTCGCGAAATTCCCGCGCGTCAAGATGTTCCTCGGACCCGAAATGCGGTCCACCGGCGAAGTGATGGGCATCTCCCATTCCTTCGGCGCGTCCGTTGCCAAGGCGCAGATGAGCGCCTCGAGCGCGCTGCCGAAGGACGGAACGGTCTTCGTGAGCGTGAACAACAACGACAAGAACGACAAGACAGTGGACATCGTGAACGAATACGTCAGGCTCGGATTCAAGATCATCGCGACGGACGGCACGGCGAAGTTCCTCCAGGGCAGGGGCATCGACGCGAAGAGCGTCTACAAGGTGCAGGAGGGCCGGCCGAACATCGTCGATTCGATCAAGAACGGCGAGGTGACGCTCATCATCAACACCCCGCTCGGCGAGGAATCGCGGTACGACGAATACGCGATCGGCTGGGCCGCGGTGCAGAACAAGGTCGCGTTCATCACGACGCTCTCCGCCGCGGCGACCGCGGTGAAGGGCATCGAACGGATCCGCGAAGGCCGGATGGAAGTGAAGAGCCTCCAGGAATATCACGCGGTATCGTAGTACTTTAACTTCTCTATCAAGATCGGTGCTGTTCCGCCATGGATGAAAAAAACTTTACACTGTCCGATGAATTGTTGGAATACATGCTGTCCGTCTCTTTGCGCGAGCCGGAATTGCTCCGCAAGCTGCGCGAAGAAACGGCATCGAAGCCCGGCGCCCAGCAGCAGATCGTGCCGGAGCAGGGGCAGTTGATGGCGTTCCTCGTCCAGCTCATCGGGGCGAAAAAAACGCTGGAGGTCGGCGTCTTCACCGGATACAGTGCGTTGAGTGTTGCGCTCGCTCTGCCGCCGGACGGCAGAGTCATCGCCTGCGACATCAATCCCGAGACGACGGCGATCGCACGCCGGTACTGGGAGGGGGCCGGCGTCGACCAAAAGATCACGCTCAAGCTCGCCCCGGCGCTGTTGACAATCAACGATCTCCTTGCCTCGGGAGAAGCCGGAACATTCGATTTCGTGTTCATCGATGCGGACAGGATCAATTACGACCTCTATTATGAGCGGAGCCTCGAGCTCCTTCGTCCGAAGGGCCTGCTCATGATCGACAATGTGTTGTGGTACGGCAGAGTGCTCGACGGGGACACGATGGATGCGGAGACAGTCGAGATCGACAGGCTGAACCGCAAGCTCCGCGACGACGACCGCATCATCCTCAGCCTGCTGCCGATGTCCGACGGCATCACGCTCGTCATGAAAAAATAACAGCACCGGGGGGATCGGTGAAACTCACGTTCTTGTTCGCGGCCGTGGCCGGGATGTGCATTGCGGGGTGCGGAGTGACGCAGCCGGTACGCGTACTCGACGACGGCCGGACGGTGTTGACATCCTCCCTCGGCGGTCCCGTGATACCCGCGGGCGGCATCGCGTTCCCCGTTCCGTATCTGAACGCCGGAGCAGCGCACGGCGTCTGCACCGGTATCACCGCCTCGGCCAATCTTCATCTCACCGCGCTGCTCTTCAACGACATCGGTATCGATATCGGCGCCGCCGCGCGGCTTCTCCGCCAGGACGGTCCCGTTCCCGAGATCACCGCCAAGATGCAGGGCATGTTTTTCGCGACGATGAATCCGGGCGCGGGCTCCGCGTTCCTCGGCAATGCAAGCCTTAATGTAAGCTGGCTCATCGGCACCCACTCGCTTGCGTATGCGGGCATGGAACACACATATCAATTTCACACCCCCGAGTATTTCTTCACGCCGTTCCTCGGCATGCAGTTCCCCTTAAGCGGACCGATGGACGCGCAGGTCGAGGCCAAGTGGCTCGCCGCGAACCGCTTCACGGGACACGGCATCTTGGAGGGGGGCGGTTCGGTGAATGCACACGGGAACATCGGCCTCTACTTCGGCGTGATGTATCATCTGGGCGGGAGGGGGCAATGAGCGACGCGCACCTTCGTTTCGGCGCCATCGCAGTCCTGTTCTGCGGCGCGCTCGCCCTCTCGGGCTGCTTCGATCTCGACGACGCGCTCTTCAACGAGACGAAGTTGTCGTCGTACACGCTCCGCACAACGGTCATCCCCGAATCCCTGCGCACGCAGGTCGTCCTCGAGTCGCAGGGGAAGAAGCTCTTCGGATACTTCGTGCGGTCGAACGGCCCGCTGCGGAATTTTACGATCCTCTACAACCACGGGAACAGGGACCACCTCCAATATTACTGGGACCGCGTTGAATTGCTCGCTAAAACCGGGGCGAATGTGTTCGTCTACGATTATCAGGGGTACGGCATGAGCGAGGGGGAGCCGTCGGAGCAGGGACTGTATTCCGACGCCTCGGCAGCGCTCGCGTACGTGCTCTCGAGGCCGGACGTGAGGAAGGAGTATGTCGTGTATTACGGGTTCTCGCTCGGGTGCGCGGCGGCCGTGCATCTTGCGGCGAATGTGCGGGCGCCGCACGCGCTTGTGCTCGAAGCGCCGTTCGCGTCCACTTCCGCGCTCGCCCGGAGCGGCTACCTGCTGGATCTGCCGAGTTCGTTTATCATGCGCGGGGTGTACGACAACGCGGAAAAGATCCGGCGGGTGCATGCGCCGCTGCTGCTCATGCACGGGGAGAGCGACGCGTTCATCGATATTCAGCGCAACGCACAGGTGGTGTTCGACAATGCGAACGATCCGAAGACGTTCATCCGCGTGAAGGGTGCGGACCATTCGCAGGTGCCGGAAAAGATGGGGGAGGAGTTCTACATCAGGACCGTCCGCGACTTCATCGCGCCGCTGATCTACAACTGATTTTTAAAAAGCGCAGGGGCGTATTGCATACGCCCCTGCACTGTGCACCGGTGTTACAGTATACGATGATTACAGCTCCGTTCCCTCTTCTTCTTTTTCCTCCGTCTCCTCTTTGATCACCTTGCCGTCCTCGACGCGGATGCGCACGTGCTTCCGAATGCGGTCCATTTCCGGTTTCAGGTCCTTCATCAGGTCGCGCAGTTGTTCGCGAAACTCCTGTCGGTCGAATCCGAAATGGTCGAAGTTGAACTTCTTCGCGTCCGGGAAGGAGCCGTGGAAATTCATTTCCACTTCTTCGCGCTTCGAGACCTCGAGCTTCACCGTCTTGCGCGCACCCTTGCGGATGAGCTGCACGTCAACGGAGGTTCCTTCCTTCGCATCCTTCAACGCGCCGTGGAGGTCGCTCATGTCCTCGATGTCCATCTTGCCGATCCTGAAGATGACGTCGCCTGTCTCAATGCCGGCCTTGCGCGCGTTGCTGTTCTTCTTCACGTTCGTGACGAGAAGCGCCTTGTTGTCCGGAGCGTCGAAATATTTTCCGAGCTGGTCTGTGAGCTCCATCAATTGCATGCCCTCAACGCCCGGATGCTTCATCGCACCGGCCATCGGAGTCCAATGCGGCAAGGCCGGCATTGCCCCCATGTGTGGCATGTGCGGCGTGGATGGCATGCGCATTTCCATGCGGCGCATCTCTTCGGGACGTTCGCCGAGCTTCACGGAGGTGGTGTTTTTCGCGCCGTCGCGGAGTACGACGACGGCTGCCGTCTCGCCGGTTTTCAACTCACGGACGCGCTTGATCACGTCGCTTGCAGAGGTGATGGCGGTGCCTCCCACCTCAATAATCACGTCCTGTTCCCTGATGCCCGCAGAATCGGCCGGGGATTCGTCCACGACCTCCGTCACAAGGGCCCCGTTCTTCACCGGGAGGTGCTTGTCTTTAGCGATCTCGTCCGTCACGTCCTGCAGGGCCACTCCCAGCCACGCGCCGCCTGTGTGTTCCCCGATCGTGACAACCTTGCGGACCTTCTTTTCCTGCTGTTCGGCGGCAGGGGCGGGACGTGCCGCAGAAGCGATGCACAGCATGATGAATGCTGCGGTAACTATTGCCTTCATGATAACCTCCTGAAAGGATTAATGAACATGTGTCGGGATGCGCGGGCCCGTGTGCTGTTATGTTAGACGACATGCCCGCGGATTTGTTCCGTCCCGTTTCGGCGCCGGCGCTCCGTGTTTCTATAATCTTCCTTGAAATTCCCTTGCATCAAAATGAATTATTTGCTACATTAAATTGCTTTTCGGTGTAGATGCAGCTTACGCCATCGGGATGCATCCCTCTGCATCCGTAGCTCAACTGGATAGAGCGTTGGCCTCCGAAGCCAAAGGTTTCGGGTTCGAATCCCGACGGGTGTACAAATTTTTGACACATATTTTTGTTTCACTTCACTATCATACTCTCATGCTCCGCAAACAGAAAAAGATCTCGCAGCGCGTTGTTAAAGAAGACACCCTTCTTACAAAATACTACACCACGCAGTCATGGTTCGAAGAGAACAAGAAGCGGTTGAGCACGATCGGTCTCATTGTGGCCGCCGTGATTCTCGGCGCATGGTTCTATGTGAACAATGCCCGGAACAACAACGAGAAGGCCATGAATGACCTGGCCAAGGTGTTCGAATATTACGACAACGGGCAGTACCAGGTCGCCATCAACGGCATGCCGGAGAAGAACATACCCGGACTGCAGACGATCGTCGACAATTACGGCTCGACGAAGGCCGGCAATCTCGCGAAATTCTACCTCGCCAACTCGTTCTTCAACATGCAGAACTACGACAAGGCCCTCGAGCTGTTCGACGGCGTCAGTACGGGCGTTGAATTCGTGTCGATCTCGGCCATCGCAGGCGAGGCCGCATGCTACGAGGCGAAGGGCGATTTCGCCCAGGCCGCTAAATATTACGAAAAGGCCGGCAAGGAAAGCTCCGCCGATCCGAATGCAGCAGACAACCTCGTCTGCGCGGCGCGCAACTACGTGAAGACAGGCGACAAGGAGCGCGCCATCGAACTCTACAAGCTGGTTAAGGAAGAATACGCTCAGAGTGCTGCCGCACGCGATGCCGAACGATTCCTTCTTGAAATGAACGAATCAAACGGCTAATTTCGAGGTGCAGCAGTGAAACGATATTGTCTTTATTCTTTCCGGCTTCAACACAACGATACTTAGATAAAGCAGGGCGCCGCAATCGTATGTACATTGCGGCGCTTTCTTTTTCCTCCGGACCGGACGGAAATCATACGCGATACCACTTACTTCTCAATCTAAACCACCGGACATCATGCTTACAGATTTTGGCAGAATTCTCATTTTCTTCATCCTCGGCGCGATCTTCACCGGCGCCGGACTGGTGACGGCCTGGATCCTCCGGCCCAGCCGCCCCTATGCCGACAAGCTGTCAACGTACGAATGCGGCGAGGAGCCTGTGGGCGAATCGTGGGTGAAATTCAACATCCGCTTCTACGTCATCGCCCTCATCTTCCTCCTGTTCGAAGTGGAAGTCGTGTTCCTGTTCCCGTGGGCGATGGTCTTCAAGAGCTACGGCGTGTTCGCATTCCTTGAAATGCTTGTGTTCCTGGGGATCCTCGTCGTCGGGTACGCGTACGTTTGGGCGAAGGGCGACCTCGAATGGGACAAACCGGTGCCGAAGACGTCGCAGTACGTCAAGGGCGTCGGCGTTGTGCAGTATGAAGCATTGAAAGAGAACATCGTAGCGTAACACGAGTGCAGCCGCGGCGCAGACGCGGCGTTAAAAAGCAGGGTAACGGAATATTATCATGGGTCTTCTCGACAAACAATTTGAAAAAAGCAACGTCATGGTGACGTCGCTGGACAGTCTCCTCAATTGGGCGCGCCTGTCGTCGCTCTGGCAGATGCAGTTCGGTCTCGCCTGCTGCGCCATCGAAATGATGGCCGCCTCCGCGTCGAACTTCGACATGATGCGCTTCGGCGTCATCCCGCGCGCCACGCCGCGGCAGGTCGACGTGATGATCGTGTCGGGCACCGTGACGCTGAAGATGGCGTCGCGCATCAAGCGGCTCTACGACCAGATGCCCGAGCCGCGCTACGTGCTCTCGATGGGAAGCTGCGCCAACTGCGGCGGCCCGTACTGGGAACACGGCTATCATGTGCTCAAGGGCGTCGACCGCGTGATCCCGGTGGATGTCTACATCCCCGGCTGTCCGCCGCGCCCGGAGGCGCTCATCGAGGGACTGATGAAGCTGCAGGAAAAGGTGCGCAACGAGAGCCTGGCCAAGAAGCACGCATAAGAATCGTTTTTCAGCCGGCGCAGGAATCGTAGCGCCGCAACAGACACGGCACGTCCTTACAAAAAAAATCAGCAGAGCATCATGACATTCCAGGAAATCTCAGAGAATCTCCAGAAAAAATTCGGCGACGCCGTCGTGCTTGTGAAAGCGGACGCCGCAGTGGACCCGTTCATCGTCGTCGCGGCGCAGTCGGTATGCGACATCGCGCTCCATCTTCGCGAAGATGCGGCGATGCAGTTCGATTATCTCATGTGCCTCTCGGGCGTCGACCGCAAGGGAACGTTCGAGGTCGTCTACCATCTCGCTTCGATGACACACAAACACAAGCTCGTCCTCAAGGTCTCCGTGCCCGCAGACAGGCCGGAAGTTCCGACCGTCGAGAGCGTGTGGAAGACCGCAAACTGGCACGAGCGCGAGGCGTACGATCTCTTCGGCATCATCTTCACGGGCCACCCGGACCTCCGGCGCATCCTCCTGCCGTACGACTGGGAAGGCTACCCGCTTCGAAAGGATTATGAAACGCCGGAATTCTACAACGGCATGCGCGTACCGTATTAATGCCGACATCAGCCGTCACAATGGATCTTAAGAAAACAACCGCCAATGATTGAAACGCACCATTCTCAGCCTGCCACATCCCGGGGCACGACTCTTCGTACGGAAGAGATGATTCTCAACATGGGCCCGCAGCATCCGTCGACGCACGGTGTGCTGAGGCTCGAGCTCGTCGTCGACGGGGAAATCGTAGTCGATGTGATCCCGCATCTCGGGTATCTCCATCGCTGTTTTGAAAAGCATGCGGAACAGATGTCGAACTACCAGCAGGTCGTGCCGTACGTCGACCGCATGGATTATGTGTCGTCGATGGGCAACGAGTTCGCCTACGTCGTCGCGGCCGAGAAGCTCCTGAAGATCCAGGTGCCCGAGCGCGTCGATTACATCCGCGTCATTATGGCCGAGCTGCAACGCATCGCCAGCCATCAGATCGCCATCGGCACCTACGGCATCGATATCGGCGCGTTCACGCCCTTCCTCTTTTTGTTCCGCGACCGCGAGCGCATCCTCGACCTGTTCGAGGAGGCATGCGGCGCGCGATTGCTCTATAATTATTTCTGGATCGGCGGACTCTCGCACGACCTTCCTCCGGGATGGGTCGAGAAGGCGAAGGCGTTCTGCGCGTACCTCAAGCCGAATATCGTCGAGCTCAACGGACTGCTCACGTACAACAAGATCTTCATCGAGCGCACGGCGAACGTGGGCGTGCTCCCGAAGGACGTCGCAATCAACTACGCGTGCTCCGGTCCGATGCTTCGGGCATCGGGCGTGAACTGGGATCTGCGCCGCGACGATCCGTACTCGGTGTACGACAAGATCGAATGGGACGTCTGCGTTGGCAGGGGGGAAGCGGGCACGGTGGGCGATTGCTGGGACCGGAACATCGTACGCGTGCACGAGATGGAACAGTCCCTGCGCATCATCGAGCAGGCGCTCGCCATGCTGCCCGAGGGCAACGTGCAGGCGGCGCTCCCGAAGCGCATCATGCCCGTGGCGAGCGAGGCGTACGCACGCACAGAGGCGCCGAGAGGCGAACTCGGGTTCTACATCATCAGCGACGGTACGGGCTCCCCGTACCGCATCAAGGCGCGCGGACCGAGCTTCGTGAACCTGAGCGTCATCACAGAGATCTCGCGCGGCGCGATGATCGCCGACCTCGTGGCGATCCTCGGCAGCACGGACATCGTGCTCGGCGAAGTCGACAGATAACCTTATAGATACGTTTTCTTCCTTACATTCTTTTTAAGAACACAATGGACCAGTTCCTTCAATCGATCTTCGGCGACACGATCCTCACGCATGTCTTCATGAGCGTCCTGCCGCTGTTATTCCTCCTCGTCTGCGCCGTTGTGACGATCTACGTGGAAATGAAAATGGCGGCGCACATGCAGGACCGCCTCGCGTACATGCGCACGGGATGGCACGGCACGCTCCAGCCGGTCGCCGACATCCTCAAGCTCCTGCAGAAGGAAGACATCATCCCCGCGTCGGCCGACAAGTTCCTCTTCATGCTCGCGCCGTACATCGTGTTCGTCGGCACCTACGCCGCCTTCGCCGTGCTCCCGTTCTCGAGTTCCTACATCGGCAGCGCAGTGGACCTCGGCCTCTTCTACGTCATCGCCGTGTCGGCACTTGTCGTCGTCGGGATTCTCATGGCCGGGTGGGCGTCGAACAACAAATGGTCGCTCTTCGGCGCGATCCGGTCCGCCAGCCAGGTGATCAGCTACGAGATTCCGGCGGCGCTTGCCGTGCTTGCTGTCGTCATGATCACGGGCACCATGAGCATGAACGAGATCACGAAGTTCCAGGAAGGGGGCATCCAGAACTGGCTCATCTTCGGCGGCCCGCTTCCGATCGTGCACAAGCTGCTGCTCATTCCGGTGATGATCGTGCTCGCGGTCGTGTATTACGTCTGCTCGATGGCCGAGGTGAACCGCACACCGTTCGATATTCCCGAGGCGGAGTCGGAACTCGTGCAGGGATATAACACTGAATTCACGGGCATGAAGTTCGCCATTTTCTATCTCGCGGAATATGCGAACCTCTTCCTCGTCTCGGCGATCGCTGTCGTGCTTTTCTTCGGCGGATGGTCGAGCCCGTTCGGTTCGTTCATGTCGGGCCCGTGGTGGTCGCTGTTCTGGTTCTCGCTGAAAGGTATGCTTTTTGTCTGTCTGAATATCTGGCTGCGGTGGACGCTTCCGCGTCTGCGCGTCGACCAGCTGATGTATGTTTCGTGGAAAGTCTTGGTGCCGTTCGCGCTCGTGTGCGTGGTGCTCGTCGGCGCGATCATGGTCATGTAATGTTTCAATAATTTTAAAGACGATATGAATCCAGCAGCAGAATATTTCAAAGGCATTTACGACGGGGTCCACACCGCGCTCATCGGCATGGGCATCACATTCCGGCATTTGTTCACGCCGGCCGTCACGGTGCAGTATCCCGACGTGAAGATGAAGATGCCGGACAGGGTGCGCAACCGCCTCTATGTGAACATGGACGACTGCATCGGCTGTGACCAGTGCGCGAAGGCATGCCCCGTGGATTGCATCACGATCAAGACGATCAAGTCCACCCCCGATGTGGATCTCGGCATGACTTCGAAGAACACGAAGAAGCGGCTCTATGTGCCGCAGTTCGACATCGACATCGCCAAATGCTGCTATTGCGGCCTCTGCACGTTCCCGTGTCCCACGGAGTGCATCGTGATGACGCCGGTGTACGAATTCTCGGAGTACGACCGTTCGAACCTGCTCTACAGCTTCGCGACGATGACGCCGGCGGAGATCGAGACGGCGCAGTTGAAACTGAAGAAGGCGGACGAAGAGGCGGCGGCAAAGAAGGTCGCGGCGGCAGCCGCGGCAAAGCTCGCAGCCGAACAGAAGGCGGCGGAGGCGGCCGCAAATCCGGCCCCTGCACAAGCCCCCGCGCCCGAAGCAGCACCGGCGCCCCCAGCGACACCGGCACAGACACCGGAACAACAATCACCCACTCAATCGTAACGCGCCATGAATTCGCTTCAATTGTTCGACATCATTTTTTACATCCTGGCTGTCACCGTGCTTGCCTCGGCAAGCGTCGTGGTGTTCTCGCGCAACATCGTGTACGCCGCATTCTCGCTGTTGTTCACGTTCTTCGGCGTCGCGGGACTCTACGTGCTCCTGAACGCCGACTTCCTTGCCATCACGCAATTGATGGTGTACGTGGGAGGCATCCTCGTCCTGATCCTTTTCGGCGTCATGCTCACGAACAAGGTGGTGAGCGTCGACATCAAGACGGGCACGCTGCAGGTGGTGCCGGCCGCGATTCTCGTCGCGCTCACGGCGGGCATCCTGATCGCCATCTTCCTGTCCACGAACTGGATCGGGGCGGGCGTGACGAACCTCGCGGAGGTGAAATCGACAGCGCCGAAGATCGGCGAGGCGCTCATCACCTCGCATGTGCTCCTGTTCGAGGTGGCGTCCGTCGTCCTGCTTGTGGCGATCGTCGGCGCGGCCATGATCGCACGCCGCGAAAAAACACAATAATTTCTTTCATTTAAAGACCGCACCAATGGCTCTTCAAGTATCGTTACAACATTTCCTGATCGTCAGCGCCGTGCTGTTCTCGCTCGGCCTCTTCGCCGTCGTCACGCGCCGTAACGCGATCATGGTGCT
>JAVBYH010000040.1 GCA_030824175.1 Bacteroidota bacterium
GCAGGTGCCCCCGGCGAACATCCTTGTGGAACCGGTGGGACGCAACACGGCGCCCTGCATCGGGCTCGCGGCAATGTTCGTGCAGCGGCTCGACCCGAAGGGGATCATGGTTGTGCTCCCCGCCGATCACATCATTCAGAACGAGGCCGAGTTCGTACGCGTGCTCGAGCTCGGCGCGAGGGTCGCCAACGCCTCCGATTCGCTCGTCACCATCGGCATTCAGCCGAACCGTCCGGAAACTGGCTACGGCTACATACAGGTGCGCGACGACGGGGGTGCGAACCGGCCCTCGTTCATGGAGGAGGGCGTGTTCCAGGTAAAGACGTTCGCCGAGAAACCCAATGCGCAGATGGCGCGGCAATTCCTTGAGAGCGGCGACTTCCTGTGGAACAGCGGCATGTTCATGTGGCGCGTGGATGTCATTCTCTCCGAGATCCTGCGGTCGCTGCCCGACCTGCACGAACAGCTCAAGATCCTGGAACCGTCCCTCGGCACACCGATGTTCGACCAGAGCCTCGAGCGCGCGTACGGAATGGTCCGGAGCATTTCCATCGATTATGGCGTGATGGAGAAGGCGAAGAGTGTGTACGTTATCAGGGGGGATTTCGGATGGAACGATGTCGGTTCCTGGGACGAGGTCTGCCGCATCGCGCCGAAGGACGAGAGCGGAAATTTCGCCGACGGCACGATCATCGCGGTGAACTCGCGCAACACGTACGTGCATGCCCCGGGCAAGCTCGTTGCGACCGTCGGCGTGGACGATCTCATCATCATTCAGACGGATGACGCGCTCCTTGTGTGCAAGAAGGACGGATCGCAGGACGTGAAGGAGGTCGTGGATTTCCTCCGGCGCAAGAAGATGAACGAGTATCTCTAACGCACCGTGCACGGCCGCGCGCTGACCCCGGCACATGGAGCTCTCATGATCGTACTGACCCTCAATCTGCAGCGAACGTGCACCGCGGCCGCGCTTGTTGCGGCCGCCCTCCTGAGCGGCTGCGTCTCGTCGCCGCGCTTCACGACGCACACCCAGCCGCACCGCACCGAAACGGCAGAGCCTCTCGCCGCGCCGCGTGCCGCCGACGCACACGCCGCTCCGCCACCGGACGTTGCCGAACCCGCACCATCCCCGGCCGCCGGGCGCACCGAGCCCTCGAAGGAATCCTCCCTCCTCATGACGCAGGGCATCGCCTCGTACTACGCGGACGAGTTCCACGGCCGCAAGACGGCGAACGGCGAAACATACGACATGTTCGACCTGACGGCCGCACACCGCTCGCTCCCGTTCGGCACGACGCTGCGCGTGACAAACCTCGACAATCAACAATCGGTGGTGGTGCGCATCAACGACAGGGGGCCGTTCAAGATGGAACGCATCATCGACCTCTCGCTCGCCGCGGCGACACAGCTGCAGATGATGGGCGTGGGGACCGCCAGAGTCCAGTTGGATGTGATCGAATGGGGAGACAACCTTTACAAAAAATAACCTCGTCGAAGCGTTACCGCTTGCGGGGTTCTCCGAAGAGGGCCCTTACCTCGAGTGTGTATTCCTTGGGAACGTCCAGGTTCCGGCCGTTGAAATACTGCTCTCCTGCCGCCGTCATCCACTCCTTCGATGAGACGATCTTGTCGAACCGCACCTTCAGTATCCCGTCTTCCTCCGTCAGCCGGTAATGGCACAACCGCAGCGTGGTCGGCTCAGACTCGCCCTTCAGCACGATCTCTATCGCGATTTCCTTCTTCTCGGAGATGAAGGTGAATGCGGTGACATCGCCCAGAGCGTGAAGCATGCGCTTGACGACACCGGTGCCGAACATCGAAATTGTTGAATCTGCTATGGATGAAACTAGAGACATTCGACGCTCCGGCCTGTCTATTTTCGCGATGCGTGTTGTGGTCAAAAAGGGAAGTATGGGAAAAGTTACTCAGAAACCCGGCAAAAAGCAACAATGAAGGGGGCGGAGGCGTAATTTAAAGAAACTTTTCGTATATTATTCCGGTTTGCTATACATACGCGTTGGAGAACGACAACACTTCTTTTAACGGATCATCCATTTTTTTCATTATACAACCACCTCTATGGGTTTTAACTGCGGTATTGTCGGACTGCCCAATGTCGGCAAGTCCACGCTCTTTAATGCGATCACAGCGGCCGGCGCCGAAGCCGCCAATTATCCCTTCTGCACGATCGAGCCGAACGTCGGCATCGTTCCCATTCCCGACAAGCGGATGGACGATCTCGTGGCGCTCTACACGCCCCCCAAGACGGTGCCCTCGGTCATTGAATTCGTGGACATTGCCGGTCTCGTCAAGGGCGCGAGCAAGGGCGAGGGGCTCGGCAACCAGTTCCTTGCGCACATCAGGGACGTGGATGCGATCGCGCACGTCGTGCGGTGCTTCGATGATCCGAACGTGATCCATGTCGACGGGTCCGTGAACCCGAAGCGCGACATCGAGGTGATAGAGACGGAACTGATCCTGAAGGATCTGGACACCGTTCACAAAAAAATCTCGGACGCCGAACGCCGCGCCAAGGGCGACAAAAAATTTCGTGCGGAAGCCGACTTCTGCATCGCTCTCAAGGCCCACCTCGGCACGGGACGCCTCGCGCGCTACATGCCAATCGGGCACGACGACGAAAAAGTATGGCTCCGCGACATGCACCTCCTCTCGAACAAGCCCGTGATGTACGTCTGCAACGTGCACGAGAAGGATGTGGCGGGCACGAATCCGTACGTCGACCAGGTGCGCGAGATCGCCGCCAAGGAAAACATGAAGACCGTCGTCATCAGCGCTGCCGTCGAGGCCGAAGTGGCGGAACTGCCGGCCGAAGAGCGTTCGGAATTCCTGCAGGGCCTCGGACTGAAGGAGTCGGGCCTGCAGCAGGTGATCCGCGAGGGAATGGACCTGCTCCATCTCATCACGTTCTTCACGGCGGGACCG
>JAVBYH010000232.1 GCA_030824175.1 Bacteroidota bacterium
ATCATCGACAAGATCGTGGACGACTACGCGCCGCTCCTTGAAACGCTCGACGACGAGATCGACGAGATCGAAGAGGAGGTGTTCCACTCGCCCTCGCAGCGCACGATGGCAAGGATCCTCCGCATCAAGAAGAACATCATGACAATCCGCCGCGTCGCCACATACCAGCGCGAAATGCTCAACCGCCTCTCACGCGGCGAATTCGCGCTCATCACGCGCGAGGAGATGATCTATTACAGGAACGTCTACGACCATCTCGTCCGCATGACCGACGTCGCGGATTCGTACCGGGACATCACATCGGGGCTGCTGGACGCATACCTGTCCGTCACCTCCAACAACCTGAACCAGACCATGAAGGTCCTTACGATCATTTCCACAATTTTCCTCCCCATGAGCGTCATCACCGGCCTGTTCGGCATGAATTTCAGGATCATCCCCGGGGCCGAGTGGGAATACGGGTTCGCGGGCACGATCGGGATCATGGTCGTCGTCGCGGGCCTCATGCTCTTCGCCTTCCGCAAGAAAAAATTGTTCTGAGCGGCCGGAATACCTCCTTTTTTCGAAAACCTCCTGCAACTTCGCGGCAATAGTTCCGTATATTGAGCCGTGTCAAGTTCAAGCTCTGTTCATTTCATAGAAGGGATCTCCCATGCTCAAGAAATATCTGTTCATCGTCGTCATGCTCTGCATGGCAGCAGCGTCGCTGCGCGCCCAGCAGCCCGCACCGGCGAACGCTTCACCCGTGTTGGATGTGACAAATATGGACAACGCAGTGAAACCCTGCCAGGATTTTTACCAGTACGCCAACGGCGGCTGGCTCGCCAAAAATCCGGTTCCCGCGGCCTACAGCCAGTGGGGCAGCTTCAACGAGCTCACCGAAAAAAATTATATCGTGCTTCATGAGATCCTCGACCAGGCGGCCGCGAACACGAAGGCCCCCAAAGGCAGCGTCTCGCAGAAGATCGGCGACTTCTATGCCGCCGGCATGGACAGTGCGAAGATCGAAGCCGACGGCATCGCGCCCCTGAACGGCATCTTCGGCGAGATCACTGCAGTGAACGATGCGCAGGGCGTCCAGAAAATGATCACGCGCCTCCATTCGATGGGCATTAATGCCGCGTTCAACAGCGGCGTCGACCAGGACGCGAAGAACAGCTCCGTCTACATTCTCGAGCTTAATCAGAGCGGCCTCGGGCTTCCCGACCGCGACTATTACACGAAGGACGACGACCGTTCCAAAAAGATCCGCGACGAATATGTGAGGCATATCGCCGCTATGTTCCGCTACATGGGTGAAAGCGCCTCGTCCGCCCGCACCACGGCGCAGACAATCATGGCGTTTGAAACGCGCCTTGCGAATGCGTCGATGTCGCGTGTCGACCGCCGCGACCCCGAAAAGGTGTACCACAAGATGCCGCTCGCGTCGGTGAATGCGCTCGCCCCCGAGTTCGACTGGAGCAAGTACTTCACGGCATTGAACGTGCCGAACCCCGGCGAGATCAACGTGAGCCAGCCCGACTTCCTCAAGGAGGTCAGTGCGATGATGAAAGACGTGCCGACATCCGAGTGGAAGTCGTATCTCCGCTGGAACGTCCTTCGCGCCACGGCAGGGAAGCTCAGCTCGCCCTTCGTGAACGAGAACTTCCGTTTCTACGGCACTGTCATGACCGGCGCGAAGGAATTGCAGCCCCGCTGGAAGCGCATTCTTGGCTCGACGAACTCGGCGCTCGGCGAAGCGCTCGGCCAGCTCTATGTGCAGAAATCGTTCAGCCCCGTGGCGAAGGCCCGCGCGCTTGACATGGTAAACAACATCATCGCCGCTTTCCGCGACCGCGTCAACACGCTCGAGTGGATGGACGAGGCCACGAAGAAGGCAGCCCTCGTGAAGCTGGCGTCATTCACGGTGAAGATCGGCTATCCGGACAAGTGGCGCGACTATTCCGCATACGCGGTGAACCGCGATTCGTACGTGATGAACGCCCTCCGCTCCAACGAGTTCGAAGTGCGCCGCGATTTCGCGAAACTCGGCACGCCGATCGACAGGAACGAATGGTACATGCCCCCCTCGACGGTGAACGCGTACTACAGCCCCTCGAAGAACGAGATCGTGTTCCCGGCCGCCATCCTGCAGCCCCCGTTCTTCAATGCCGACGCGGATGATGCCATGAATTACGGCGGCATCGGCGCCGTCATCGGCCATGAACTCACGCACGGGTTCGACGACCAGGGATGCAAATACGATGCGGAAGGCAACATGAAGGATTGGTGGTCGCCCGCAGTGAAAAAGAATTTCGATGACCGCGCGGATGTCGTGAAGAAACAATACGACGCATACATCGCCATAGACTCGCTCCATCTCGACGGCAAGCTCACGCTCGGAGAAAATATCGCCGATCTCGGCGGACTCTCGATCTCGTACGCGGCGCTCCAGAAATCGTTCGCCGCAAAGAGCAAGCCCGCCGCCATCGACGGGTACACGCCGGAACAACGCTTCTTCCTCTCGTGGGCGCAGGTGTGGCGCAAGAACTCGCGTCCCGAAGCCCTTCGCCTCCAGGTGAAGACGGACCCGCACTCGCCCGGCAACTTCCGCGTGCTCGGCCCGCTCTCCAACATGAAGGAATTCGAAGACGCCTTTGGCTGCTCGACCGGCGATACGGCCGTCCGTCCGACGACGGAGCGCGCGAAGATCTGGAACTGATCCATCTCCTGTGCTGTGGTGAATGCTTTCTACAGTGGGCCCCGTGGTTTTTACGGGGTCCATTTTGTTTTTAAACATAATTAGAAGTACACTATCTCATTGCCTCGCGGCGTGCAGACACCTGACTCCATCATTTAATTCACGTACACTCGATGACCTACCCAGCAGATTCATCCATGCCCCAGGAACACGTTCCCCTCGCCCCGCTGACAACGGTCGGTCTCGGCGGGGAGGCCAGAT
>JAVBYH010000253.1 GCA_030824175.1 Bacteroidota bacterium
CCTCCCCGAAATCGTCGGGTCCCCGCTTCCCTTCACGATGATGTCGCCCTCGAGCACGCCGTTCGAGGCGGTTCCCGCGGCAAGGACGGCCGTCGTGTACCGGAAGGACGGCGTCAGCGTGGTGAGCGCCGTGGACGTCGTAAAGAGTTTCATGTTCGACGCAGGCATGAAGCTCTTGCCCTCGTTCCGCTTGTAGAGCGTCTCACCGGTCTTCAGGGACCGGATAACGACGCCCCAGTGCGCGTTCGAAAAATTGGGGTCGTCGAATTTTTCCGCGAGTTCGGCGCGCAGGCGCTCCTCGGGCGTGGCGGAGTCCGTCAGGACGGCGGTCTGCGAGCAGCCTCCGATGAGGAGGGCCGCAAGCAGCAGGGGTACGATCGTGTATGTTCCGGTCATCGGTTCGTTGTTATTGAAGGTTAGGGGGTCACTTTGTCCGTCGGATATCCCGGGATGTCGAGATTCGCGCCGTTGCATCTGTCCGCAAGGGCGGTCATCTCATAGAGCCGCCCGGCATGCCAGTGTTCCACCTGGCTCCACTGGTAGCGCCAGCCCCAGTTGCCGAGAGCCTTGCCCGGGAAATTCATCCTGTGCTCCGTGCCGAGGCCGAGAATGTCCTGGAACGGGAAGACGGCGATGTCGGCAACGGATGCGGATGCCGCACGCATCATGTCCCAATGGATCTCATGTCCGTCCGTGCCGAAATATTTCTGCGCGAAAACGCGCTCATGGTCCGTTGCCGTCGCAAACCAGCCGAGCGTCGTGTCGTTGTCGTGCGTGCCCGTGTAGACGACGGTGTTCGCCTCGTACTTGTGCGGCAGAAAAATATTCTTCGCGTCGGCGGCGAATGCGAATTGGAGGATCCGCATGCCCGGAAACGCGAACTGATCCCGGAGCTTGTACACATCGGGCGTCATGAGGCCGAGATCCTCCGCTATGATGGGCAGGTCTCCGAGCTGCTTCTGTATGGCCAGGAACAACTCCTCCTTCGGTCCGTCGATCCATTTCCCTTTGACGGCTGTTTTTTCCGTGCCGGGGATCTCCCAATACGCGGCGAAGCCCCGAAAATGATCGATGCGCGCGATGTCCACCACCTCGAGCGTCTTTTTGATGCGGTCGATCCACCACGCATACTTTTGTTTGTGCATCACATCCCATCTGTACAGCGGATTTCCCCACCGTTGACCCGTGGCGCTGAAATAATCCGGCGGCACGCCTGCAACGACGCTCGGACGCAGATCCGTCGTGTTCAGATAAAACAATTCGGGATGCGCCCAGACGTCGGCGCTTTGGTAGGCGATGAAGATCGGAATATCGCCGACCATCTTCACGCCCTTCTCGTTCGCATATTTTTTCAGCGCCTTCCACTGGCGGAAGAAGCACCACTGCGTGAATTTCCAGAAGTTCACATCGCCCAGAAGGTCCTCATGGGCCTTCGTCATCGCCGCGGGTTTGCGATGCACCAGGTCGGGATGCCAGTCGCACCATTCCTTCCCCTTGTTCTTCTCCATGAGCGCCATGAAGAGCGCGTAATCGTCGAGCCACGACCGTTCCTCCGCACAGAAGGCGGCGAATGCTTCGGCATCCGCCTTGGCCGGCGCCGCAAAGAACGCGTTCGATGCCCACCGCAGGCGTTCCATCCTGTACGGCGTCACCGCGTCGTAATCGATGCGCTGCGTCGGGAACTGCGGCGGCTGTTCAATCGCCTCGGGCTTCAGCCAGCCGCGCCGCGCGAGTTCGTTCAGGTCGATCAGGAGCGGATATCCGGCGAAGGCCGAGAGGCCCATGTACGGCGAGTTCCCCATGCCGACTGGACACAGCGGCAGCATCTGCCACAGTTTCTGTCCTGCAACAGCGAGCCAGTCGATGAAGTGATATGCCGCTTCGCCGAAATCGCCGGAACCGTGTGGGCCCGGCAGTGATGTCGGATGTAACAAAATTCCGCTGCTCCGCTGAAAACGCATGGACTGAACCTTTCTGAAGTAAAGTGTAAAATAATATATGTGCCCGGGACCGATGTGCGTGAACCGTCATTTTTCCTTTGCGGCCGCGATACGCTGCTTCAACGCGGGTGACAGGACCTTCACCGGTTTCGGCCGCGATGCCTTTTTCTTCTCTGCCACTGTGCGTAATTTCTTGATCTCCGCGTCCGTCAGGAACCGCCACTTGCCGCGCGCCAGGCCCGTTGCCGTCACGCCGCCGAAACTGATGCGGTGCAGCTTCATGATCTCGTACCCGAGCGTCTCGAACATCCGCCGCACCTGGCGGTTGCGTCCCTCATGGATGGTGACGACGACTTCCTTGCTCTTCGTCCCCGGGATCGGCTCGATGCCCGCCGGCGCGGTCTTCCCGTCCTCGAGGAAAATGCCCTTTTCGAGCTTTTCCCGGTGTGCCTCATCAAGCGGATGATCGAGCGACACGTGGTACTCTTTCTTCACTTCGCTCGACGGATGCATCAGCTTCGTGGCGAGGAACCCGTCGTTCGTGAAAAGCAGCACGCCGGTCGTGTTCCTGTCCAGGCGGCCGATCGGGAACACGCGTTCCTTGATCGGCAACAGTTCGTAGACTGTGCGGCGGTCCTTCTCGTCCTTCGCCGTCGTGATATAATCCCGCGGCTTGTTCATCATGAGATATACGACATGCTCGGCGACGGCGACGCGTTTACCGCGCACCGTGACCGTGTCTGTTTCCGGATCGACCTGCGTGCCGAGGCTCGTGACGACCTTGCCGTTCACCTTCACGTCTCCGGCGAGCACAACCTCCTCTGCCGCACGGCGTGATGCGATGCCGGACATCGCCAGGAACCGGTTTATTCGAACAGTTTTTTGAAGAACGTCTTTATTTTTGTTTTCCACTTACTCCAACCTTTCTCGGGTGTAGGTTCTTGACCGCTTGCTTCGCTCGTTACGGC
>JAVBYH010000296.1 GCA_030824175.1 Bacteroidota bacterium
GTACACCGGATTGCCGTTCACATCGATGCTCGCCACCGGCTGCTTGAAGAAGAGCGTTCCCTGGCGGTAGTCGATCTCGTAATCGCCAAAGCGTCCCTTGTCGAGACGCGAGAGGATGACTTCGTTGTGGAGCTTGTCGCGCGTTTCGATGCGCACCTTCTCCGTGCCGGCGACGATGTCGCTCTTGCCCAGGAAGTAGAAGCCCGAGATGCCCTGCCCGCGAATCTCCTCCTGCACGACCTTGCGGTCGGTGAGCGTCGCGAAGAGATCGGCGTTCCCCGTCTTCGATTCGAGGTGGACCTTGGCGCCGTTGAATGTCCGGTCGTACCGGGCGAGCTCGTTCTGCGACAGCCCCGTGTTGAAGTCGCCGAACACCGCATACGAACGGTTCCGCTCGAGCTTCGCGAAGAAGGGATTGTTCGACTGGGCCGTATAGTCGATGGTGCTGTTGTCGCCGTAGATAGAATACAGGACGTCGGGATCGACCTCCGTGAAGAGCCTGTCCTGGCGCCGCGTGTTGTCGTACGAAGCCGTGAGGAGATAGTCGCTCCAGATCGTGCCGCGGCCGTAGAAGGCGAGCCGTCCCTCCGTATGGAATCCGGCATCGAGGAGATGCCCGTTCTTCACATCCGAGAGATCGCCCGACGAGGACAACTGCGTGGCGGTCGCGTCGGCCGACCCGACGAGCATGAGCGGCTCCACGGGCGTCGTGAACGTGTACAGGGCCTCGCCCGAGAGCGCATTGAGCACGATCTTCACCGCCTGTTCGCCCGCCTCCTTCGACGCCGTGAAGAGGAGCACCGATTCGCCGTTCACGATCCGGCGCTGCACGCCCGCCGTCGTCGGATCCTCGTCGTCTGCCTGCTCCATGAGCGTGCCGGCATCGACCGTGGCAAAATAACTGTTCGCGATCCGATACCCCCACTTGTCGAGGACCCTCACCGTCATCGGGATCCGCGCGCGGCCGTCCGACGCGATCGGTTCCGTCCGCGTCATGATGACGAGAGAGTCGGCCGCGCCGATGACGTGCATCGTGCGCTCGTCCTTCGCCTCCCTGCCGTTCGAGGATCGGAGCACGGCCGTGAACACGACGGGACCTGCCGGCGTCGTCACGCCGATGAATTCGAACCTGCCGTCGGGACGCACACGCACAGTGTCCGATGCGTCGCCGTTCACGTACAGCACAACGGAGGATCCGGCGGGCGCCGTTCCACCGACGAACTGGCTGTTCAACGGACTCACATCGCCGTTCGCAGGCGCGGTGATGCGCACCTGGGTACGTGCCACGGCACCGGCGAGCAGCACGCCCGCCAGTATCGTTACCCAATATGTCGCAAGTCTGTTAAACATGATGTGATGCGTGCTTAATGAAATCGTTGCTGTGCGGATGCACCGGGATCACTCCCGATGCATCCAGAGGAACTGTATGTTAATTCACTTTGCATGTATACTTGATTGTCCGCTTGCCGGGAACCCCGGCAACAGCCGCGGGTACAAAGAACGCCGGTGTTGTGGACACCGTCGAGCCGGCATACGACACCGCTCCGAGGCCGTCATTATTGGATCCGTCGACGTTGAACGGTTGTCCGCCGTAAGCTGCGGCATTGAATGTCATGAACGAATTGATCGGAAGTGCGATGACGACATTCGTCGCAATCGCCGCGAGGGAGTTCGAGAGTGTAAGTGTGAATTCGACGTCGTCACCCGGTACCGGATTGTCGTTGCTGCTCGACAAGGTGACATTCAACGCAGAGGCGCCAAAATTCGTGGTGATCGTTTGCGTATAATCCCCGGAGGTGAGACCGACAGCGTTGTTTAGTGTTGCTGCGTTCGATGTCACCGTCAGTGCGCGGAGTATCGACTGACCGGCTGCGAAATCAACCGGAGTCTTGACCCGGACATAGATGAATTGCGTTTCACCCGGGTCAATGGACGGTGAAGTGGCGGTGATTTCGGTTCCCTGGCTTGCCATCGCGAAAATATGGGGAATGTTAAGCGTGCCGCCCCCGATGGCCTGCGCGAGATTGAATGTGGCCGACGTGTTGCCCATGTTGCGGATCTGCAGCACGGCCTCGATCGTTTCATCCATATCTGCCGTTTGTGTCACCACGGCGTTGATCCACTTCACGCCTTTCGAGGCTGCGACTGCAAAACCACCCAACCCCATCGGTGTCGGCGCGGCTGCAGTGTACACATCGCCTGAATACTTCGCGACGAAATCGCCGACAGCCGTCGTGATCGTTGCTCCGCTCGCCGGACCGGTGCCTTCGTTCGTAGTCTGCTCGATCATGAACGGAATGGTGAAGGAGAAGGGGCCGGATCCCGTCGTCAACGCGGTGGCGGGAATTGTAACGGCGACCGAACCGCCGTACGGCTGCGAGGCCAGCGGTGTATAGATCGCTGTTTCGCCGTGCGTGCCGGAAATGGCGCCGCCGAATTGAAGTCCGGCCGGAAGCGTGATTTTTATGTGCGACTCGCCCACCACATCCGCCTTGCCGCTGTTGGCATATGTAATCACCCAGCCGCCGCCCGTCTGTCCCGGGATTGCCGGGTTCGGATTCGTCTGCGCAACCGACCAGGTGAGGACGGGTTTTTTCACCGTATAGGTGAACGTGTACACGAATTGACGGTGCTCGTACAGGGGAGCGATGCCGCCGAGTGTCGCCCACGTGCCGCCCACCGTGCTCTTCGATGTCAATGTCACAACGATCTGGTACGGCGTGTCGTCGACAAGGGTATTATCTGCAGTGACCTGAAGGACAAATTTCCGTGCACCATCGATCGCCTGCTGCGATGTGATGGAACCTGAGGCGTAGGGCACGTCGGTCCCTGACACGGCGTTATTTTCATCCACGTCATGGTAGAGAACGGGATTTGAAAAACCTGCAGGCATG
>JAVBYH010000046.1 GCA_030824175.1 Bacteroidota bacterium
CGTCACTTCCATGTCGCCGACGTTCGTCGAGGAGAACCCAAGAGCGAGTGTGCCGAGCCCGTCGATGATGACGCCCGCCGAAGCGGCCTCGTACTGCACGTCGGCGATCCAGTTCACGTGGTTGAACGCGGCCTGGCCGCCCTCCATGCGCGCAAGACCGGCCGGATTCCAATAGAGCGCCGAGATGTCGTCGGCGACCGCCGTGAAGGCGCCTCCCATGCCGATCGAGCGGGCCCCGATGCCGATCTTTAAAAACTGCGCCGCCGTGGTGCCGGTTTTCGTGATCACCGCCGCCTGACCGTACAACGATGAACAGGAAAGGACGATCACGGCGAGTATGCTTGCTGTACGAAACATGAATGCTCCCAGATTATTACCGTGTAGGGCGAAACGGCGTTTCGCCCGGGGCGAAATATCATTTCGCCCTACAATGCTTATTTTATGATCGCAAACTTCAGTATCCGCTCGCCCACTCCCGGCGCGTCGATGTGCGCGATGTAGACGCCGTAGGCGACGCCGAGATTGTCGCGGTTCAGCAGATCCCAGTACTCGCGTCCGTTGTCGATGCCGCCCTCGTGCACGAGCTCGCGCACGAGTTCGCCGGACAATGTATAGATGCGTATCGTGGCCGTCTGCGGCAGATGCTCGAAGTAGATCCTTCGGCTCCCGCGCGTCGTGCCCGGCAGCCTGTCCGTGGGCTCGATGTCGTTCGCCCCGACGTACGGGTTCGGCACAACCTTCACACGGTCGAGCGCCGCGCCCGCCTTCGCCGCATCGAATTTCGCGGCGATTGTCGTGAACGTGAACTTGTCCGCCGAGGAGAACGGCTGCGTCATCATGATGTTGAACACCTCGCCGCCGAATTTTTTCGAAAGACTGTCGCGCGGCGTGAAGCGCACCTCATACATCGTATTGTTCTTGGCGGACTGGAACGCCGCCGGCGTAACGACAACCAGCGCCTCGCCCAGGTCCCATCGGTTGTTCGCGGGCGCATTCTCCTTCACGATCACCTGAAGCGGCATCGCCTTGCGTATCGGGTCGCCGGAAATATTCACGATCTTGAACGGACTGAGGACGGTCTTCTTCGAGCCCGTGGTCAGGAGCGTGTCTCCCGGGACCACATACTGGCCCGCGGTTGTCGTATCGGATGTCATGAACTGTATCTGTATGTCGACAGGCGCCAGTTTCTCGACCCCCGTGGTCGGCCTCACGACCTTGAACGCGACCTTCTTATTGTCGATCACCCACGCGGTCTTCACCGTGTCCACCGCAAGCGGCTGGTTCACCACGAAGAGTTTCATGCCGTCGAAGACGGGATTCGCTTCTTCGTTCGCCATGAGCGTGCTCGGCAGCTGGCCGTAGCTGCGGAATGTGACCTTCACCTGCTGTGTGCCGGTCTTCATCGCGCCGAATCCGGTCTTGCGGATGAGCCCGCGCCCGGTTTCCACCACGTAGTCGCTTCCTTCTCTGTACACCTGTCCCGATGCGGTGTTCACCATGGTGAAGACATCGTCGATGATGATGTTCGAGGTGCCGAGCTTGACGAAGTTCGTATCGCTCAGCGAGATCTCCGCTATCGACGGCGTCTGCCGTATCACGGAATAATTCATCACCGCCGTCTTCGTGCCGTTCCCGATGGAGTCAGCGAAATCGATACGGTACTGGATGCCCTCGCGTATCGCCAGATCGTCGACGACCGCGACGTTGATCTTTCCCGTCCCCGTTCCTCCGCCGATCCTGTCGAGCACGGCCGCGCTCGTGAAGCCGGGTGTCGTATATCCGCCCACGCGCGGGCCCGGAGTGACTTCCACCGTGTTCACGTCGAATGTGAGCTGAGAGGTGATCGGATCGATGCTGATGCGCTTCGTGCACTCGCTCGGTGAATAATTGGTGAAGTCGCCGTGATCGTACGACACGACGGCATAATAATACCGCTGGCCGTTCACTACGCGGAACGAATCGACATACGAATGGACGAGCCCCGTGTTGTTGCCGAGGAAGTACGCGACACCGCGCTGATCGTACGGCACGGGAGAAAAACCTTTCCAATAGTCGTCGACGAGCGCCGCATCGTACTTGCCGTTTCCGTTCACGTCGATGAAGACCTCGCCCGGATCGTACACGCCGTTCCTCGTTTTCGAGGTATCGTCTTCGATCAGGGGTTCGGGCCGCTTCGCGACATCCCACTTCGCCTCTTTCCCCGTATAGTCGGTGAGCGGGCTGTAGAGGAGTGGCGTCCCAAATCCGTCTGTGACGACGTTCACATCCGTGAACTGGGGGTTCGTGCTGCGGTAGATCACATACCCCTCGAAGTCCTTGCCGATGATCGGATCGACGCTGTTCTCGGCCGCGTTGTCCCAATAGAGCGTCACCTTCTTGTCGCCCGGCACCGCGGTGACGATCGGCTTATCGGGAGGACGGATGAATTGATAGTTCTGGTTGTAAATGAGCTGCACGGTGCGCGCCGAGATGAGCAGGTCGTTGAGGTTCGATCCCATAAGGAGCGCGATGGAGAAGCGCTTGATCGACCCGTCGGTATTTTTTTTCTTCAGCGAGATCTTGCCTGAACCGTAGAGGAACGCGATATCCGCGGCTTCCGGAATCTGGTCCATCTGATTGAAATTGTCTTCCAGCACTCCCCAGATGACCTCGTCATCCCTGAGCCGGACCTCACCGATGCGGAAGCTCCGGAATGCGGTCAAACCGATCTGATCCGATTCGTCGAGATCCGTCAGCTCGAAATTCGGTTCGCCCGGTTGGAGCGGATCGAGCGTACCGTCGGCGAATCTCACGCCTGATGTCGGGATGCCGTCTCCCTCGCCCAGATCGCGCGTGCCCGGAACACCGTCCACACCCACATCGTCGTTCTTCGGATTCCA
>JAVBYH010000107.1 GCA_030824175.1 Bacteroidota bacterium
CGTTCGCACACGCCGAGCGGCGAAATGCCGTTGTGCTTGCCGAACTTTGCGGCGGGTCGTGCGCAACGGACTGCGCATCGCCAGGGCTCTTCTCGGCCGATAGCCGCGCGCTCGAGACGGCGATGCACGCCGCACTCGCGGACGCAGAGGCGAACACGTCTGAGGTCGACTGTATCTGCTCGAGCCTCAATGCGCATCCCGTCGGTGACGAATCCGAATTGAGCGCGATCGGGCATGTGTTCGGGAACCGGCCGCCCGCATTGATTGCACTGAGCGAATTTACCGGAGACCTTGTTGCGGCGTCGCCGGCATATGCGTTGGCGATGTGTGCGTATGCATTCGCGCGCAAGGCAAGCCTGCCGTTGCTCCAATCGGGCGCGCGGACCATCGCGGGCGCGGTGAAGGGAACCGGCACGCGGCACGCGGCGCTCATTAATGCGTTCGCCGCGGGAACGACGAAAGCGAGCCTCGTGATACGGGGTGTCCATGAACATTAAAGCACACCATACGCGCCGCGTCGTGATCACCGGTGTCGGCGCCGTGACGTCCATCGGGAGCGGCCGCGGCCGGTATTTCGACGCACTAGGCTCCGGAACTTCGGGAGTGGGCACGATCACCGCCTTCGACGCGGCATCGTTTCCGGTAACGATCGCCGCGGAAGTGAAGAACTATGATTTCGACGGAACTGCCTCGCTGTATCCGCGGGCGTCTGGCATACTGGATCGAAAGGTGCACTTCGGGCTGGCCGCATTCGATGCTGCACGCACCGATGCCATGATCACAAGCGGCATGCTGAGCGATCGGAGGACCGCGTTGAATCTGGGAGTGTCCCTCGAAGTCTTTTCCATTGATGAGATCGCCTCGTCCGTCGTCGACCACCGGTTGGACTTTGTTAGGTTCTCTCAGGACCTGCAGCGCGGCGGAAAGACCGTGCAGGTGCCGTTGGATACGACGAACAGGATTGTGGTTCAACATCATGCGATGACCGGCGCCAATTTCGTCAATTGCTCCGCATGCGCCGCCTCGGCGCAGACGATCGGACATTCATTCCGCATGATCGGCAGGGGCGAGATCGATCTCGCATTCTGCGGTGGAATGGATTCGATGATCAATCCGCTCGGTGTCGGCGGTTTCGGCCTGCTGGGCGCGCTGTCGACAAACAGCGATCCGGCATCGGGCGCTTGCCGGCCGTTCGATGCGAAGCGCAACGGCACGGTGCTTGGCGAGGGAGCGGGCGTGCTCGTACTCGAAGCATTGGACCATGCCCTGCGCCGCAACGCGCGGATCTACGCCGAAGTGGCCGGATACGGATCGAGTCTCGACGCATACAAGCCGACGGATCCCGATCCCGAAGGTGCCGGTGCCGCACTTGCCATGTCGCAGGCGCTCCGGTCCGCAGGCATCGGGCCGGAATCGATCGAGTACATCAACGCGCACGGAACGTCGACCCCGAAGAATGATGAGATTGAAACCACGGCGATCAAGAAGGTGTTCGGCGCACGCGCGTACACGATCCCCGTCAGTTCCACAAAGTCGATGATCGGACACTGCATCGCCGCTTCGGGCGCGCTCGAGTGCATTGCATCCCTGTCCGCCTTCGATAGGGACCTTGTTCCTCCCACGATCAATTATACGACGAAGGATTTTTACTGCGACCTGGATTATGTACCCGGCACGGCGCGACCGTGGAACGGACAATACATCCTGTCGAACTCGTTCGGGTTCGGCGGACAAAATGCATCACTCATTCTACAACGATGGCGGGAGCAATGATGTCGCGGAATTGTCTTGTCACTGGAGCCTCGGGCGGGATCGGCAGGGCGATCGCTGTCGAGCTTGCAGCACGGGGATGCAATGTCGCCGTGAACTATCACACGCACGAAGACGGCGCTGCAGAAACTGTGCGCACGATCGAGACCATGGGAACGCGCGCGTTCATCGTCAAGGCCGACGTGTCGGATGCCGATGAGGCGGCCGCGATGGTGAAGCGGACTGCGGCGGAATTCGGCTCGATCGATGTGCTCGTGAACAACGCCGGTGTGGCGAAGGACTATCCCGTGACCGGGATGGAGCCGGGCGAATGGGAGCGGGTGATCGCCGTGAACCTGACGGGCATGTTCAACACGACAAGGGTGGCGGCGAAATATATGGTGCACCAGAAACGGGGGCGCATCGTCAATGTCTCGTCGGTAATGGCCCAGTGCGGCGGGAGGGGCGCCGCGAACTACGCCGCAAGCAAGGGCGGGGTGGAGGCGTTCACACGGGCGCTCGCCGTGGAGCTTGCATCGAAAGGCGTGCTCGTCAATGCAGTGGCTCCGGGAGTCATCACTACGAAGCTGGTGAACGACGTGCTCGAACTGGCGAGAGAAAAGATCCTCGGCAACATTCCCATGGGTCGCCTGGGAACGCCGGAGGACGTTGCGCGCGTTGTTGCCTTTTTGTGTTCGGACGATGCCGGGTATATTACGGGGCAGGTCATACGGGTCGACGGAGGATTCGGATTATGCGGATAGAAGAGTTCATGAACGTGGCCGCCGAACGCAGAAGCGTGCGGACGTTTTCACGCCGTCCTGTGTCTGACGAAGAGATCCGGCTCCTGCTCGAAGCGGCGGGCTGGGCGCCGAGCAACAGCAATCGCCAGGCATGGAAATTTGTATGCATTAAAAATGACGGCGTCAAACAAACGATCGCCGCAGCCGTGGAACGCAAGGCCGAAGAGATCCGTGCGTCTCTCAAAAATCCCGAGCTCGTTGCGGCATTCACCGCGTACGGGCGCTATCTAACATTCTTCAGGGATGCGCCGCTTGTGATCGTCGCCCTTGCCAAACGCTCTCCGTCATTCGTCGAACGGCTTGCGAAGGATACCGGCGTGACGCTGT
>JAVBYH010000039.1 GCA_030824175.1 Bacteroidota bacterium
TGGGGAGGGACGTCCGTGAAGGGGATGGACTGCTCGGGATTCACAAAAACCGTATATCTGCTCAACGGGCTGATGCTCAAGCGCGATGCAAGCCAGCAGGTCGAGGACGGCAAAGAGATCGATCCGGGAAAGAACTGGGAGAACCTTCGCAAAGGCGACCTGTTGTTCTTCGGCCGCAAAGCGGCGGGTGACAAGCCGGAGCGTGTTACGCACGTCGCGATGTATCTCGATACGCTCGCCTTCATCCATTCCTCGAGCCGGGTCCGCATCAGCAGCCTCGATCCGGCCTCGCCGATCTACGACGACTACCACGTAAAATATTTCGTACACGCCAAACGGCTGTTGAAATAGGCTTGATCTGCCCTGAATCGCCCGGAATGTTGGTAAATACCCGCACGCCCCCTGGAACTGAATATCGTTCCAGGGGGCGTTGTGTTTCAAAAATGGGAATGGCGATTGCCAAATTTAAGAAAATCGAAGTATCACATGAACCATCGGACAATAAAGTATGGAAATTGAATGAAAATAGAGGGTGAGAATTCATTTTACACTCGTTTTTTTGTGGCATACTCTTTGCAACATCCATCACGGCAACCGGAAGTCCAATTTACCGGGCTGTATCATAAAAATTATCACAAAGGGAGTAATATGAAAAGGTTCGTTACTTTTTCGATGCTGTGTTTCTTCTTGTTGACGTGTGCCGCGCAGGCGCAATATTCAACGTTCACAGTAAAAGCAAAGCGCGCCGTGGTCGGTTCCGTGGCGAAAGGCAGTGCGGCTACACCTCAGAAATATTACAATCCGACCGGAGAGTATTACGTCTCGAGCGGTGCACGCGTCATTGCAAAGGGTATGAGAGTCTATTATAGCGCAGTGAAGGTCGACACGACACCCACGGCGATGTCCTCATACGCATGGACGATCAGTGCAAAGCCGGCAGGTTCGGTTGCAGCGATCACAGGCGCCGCGGCGGCGGACATGTATTTCAATCCCGATGTCACGGGCCAGTACATCGTCGGTCTGACGGTGAACGGCTCCGCGACGACGGCCGACACGATCTTCGTCAGCACGTATGCCGGTCACTCGGAAGCGACACCGGGCTGCTTCTGCCACAACCAGAACCAGACCGACTGGGCGAAGACGGCCCATGCGACGATCTTCAAACGCGGCATCACGGGCGGCCTTGAAAACGATCCCCTCGTTCAGGGCGGCAAGGGCGCGTATGCACAGAGCTGCATCAAATGCCATACCACGGGCTGGGAATCGAAGACCGACAACGGCAACTTCGGCATTCTCGCCAACAAGTCGACATTCGATTCCACATGGTGGAAGGGCTTGACGTACGCCGACGGCGACTACTGGATCCCGAAAGACGACATGACGATCTGGAACAACGCGACGATCATGACTGCACCGATGAAACAAGTTGCCTCGATCGGCTGCGAGTCCTGCCATGGTCCCGCGGCGGATCACAAGGCCGGCGGCGACAAGAAGAAGATCTCGAACACGCTTGCGGCCGGAACATGCAACCAGTGCCACAATGCCGTCATCGAGGGAGCAACAGGCAAGCACAACCTCGGCTCGTACTGGCTGGCCTCGGCCCATGCCAAGATGGTCGAATCGACGCCCCCGACCGGACACGTCGCCAGCACAGGCTGCGCGAAATGCCATAGCGGCCGCGGCTTCGTGAAATTCCAGAACAACAAGACGACGCCGGGATATGCGGCTTCGGATTACCTCAACGACGAACAGCAGATCACGTGCTCGGTCTGCCACGACGCGCATAGCCATGCAAACCCGAACCAGCTCCGCACGGTGAAGGTCGACTCGCTCATGACCGGCTTCAAGCCGACCACGGGCGGCAAGGGCCAGCTCTGCATGACCTGCCATCAGGAACGCAAGAACGTCGCAACGGCGGTGAAGGCAACAACGGCACCGTACTACGGATACGCCGACCGCTTCGGCGCGCATCATTCGCCCCAGGCCGACGTGTTCTATGGCAAGAACGGCTTCGAATACGGCAAGGCCTCGCTCCAGAATCTCGCCTCGCACGGCTCGGTCCAGGATGCCTGCGTCACATGCCATATGCCCAAGATCACATGGGGATCGAGCGTACATTCGAACCATGCTATGACGATGGACTCGGCAAGCGTCCGCGGTTGCACATCGTGCCACGGCTCGGCGACTGCATTCGACGGCGTCAAGATGTACAACCAGGATTATGACGGCAACGGCAAAGTCGAAGGCGTCCAGACGGAAGTCGGCGGCCTGCTCGCGCGCATCAAGGCGAAACTCCCGATCGACCCGACGACGAATGAACCCGTCAACATGATGAAGGATTCGCTGCTCGTGAAGAACAAGCCGGCGGTCGTGAAAGCGATCTGGAACTACTATCTCGTGAAGAACGACGCCAGCCATGGCGTGCACAATCCGAAATATGTGATCGGGCTGTTGAAGGCAACGATCGACGATCTCACCGGTACGGGTGTTGAAATCACGGACAACAACACGCCGAAGACGTTCGAACTGGCTCAGAACTATCCGAACCCGTTCAACCCCTCGACGGAAATTCGCTTCTCGGTTCCGGCCACATCGGTCGTTCGCCTGCAGGTCTACAACAGCATCGGCCAGCTCGTCATGACGCTGGTTGACGGCACGGTTGAAGCCGGCAACTATTCGGCGAAACTGAACGGCAGCAGCCTCACAAGCGGTATCTATCTCTACCGCCTCGAATCCTCCTCGAACGGCAAGAGCAATTTTGTCACGACGAAGAAGATGCTCCTTGTGAAGTAAGAGCTGTACAAGAGCAATGAACGAACCCGATGCGTCCGAAAGGCGCATCGGGTTTTTTTTTGTGTGTACTTTTGCGTA
>JAVBYH010000250.1 GCA_030824175.1 Bacteroidota bacterium
CCGTTCGGGAGCCTGGTCGTTCGTGAAGCTCTTCGGAATCAGCCCTCCGCGCGGATCGGTCGATCGGACCACGACGAGATAATCAGCAAAATTCCTGCTGTCGCTCCAGCCGATCGCGAGCGGCGCCGACGACGGTTTATACGAGACTGTCGAGGGGAACGCTCCGCTGTTCGTGACGCTGAACGTGTCCGGCACGATCGTCGTCCCGCTCACGGCGCCATACCCGGGAACGCGCACCGAGAGCGAATAGGACGCGCCCGGGCGCACGACGCTGCTGCGGTTGCGCGACATGTAACGCCCCCGATGCGCCGGATCGTGCACGAGCGTATCGCTCACGTTGTTGCCGGTGATGACGACGACGGCGTTCGTGACCGCCGAGGTTTCGTTCGTGTAGAGTTCCGTGACACGGCCTGTGTGCCGGATGAAAACGGAATCGATGGGCTGTCCGCCGATGAGGAAGGCGTTCACGACAAGCTGATCGGAGAATTCGTTGTTGTCCGTGGGTTCGGAGCAGCCGGCGAGAAGAATCGCCGCAGCCGCCGCAAGCATGAGTAATGATTTCATCGTCGATCCATTCCTTAAAATGTACATTCAATGCCAAATGTGGGGAGTATCGGCAGGAGCCGCACGTCCGTGATCTCGGTCGGGTTCTTCATCGTGTCAAATTCCTTGAACCACACGTTCCGATGGTTGTAGAGATTGTAGATCTGCACGAACCAACTGCCGCGCAGACCGAAGAAGGAGGCCTGTTTCGTCACACCGACATCGAGCCGGTGATACGGTTCGAGGCGGCTGCCGTAGAGCTCGCCCGGGAGCACATGCGTGTTCGAGAGTTCAGGCGTGTCGATCGCGTAGCGCCCGGACCCGATCGTGTACGACTGTCCGGTGCCGTAGGTGAACGTCGAGCTGAGCGCCCAGTTCTCGTTGATCTTGTAGTTCCCCGTCACAGTCAGATCGTGGCGGCGGTCGAACTTCGGATAGAACTCCTTCCCCCCGTTCAACTGCGGAAAGGACCGCTTCGTCCACGCTAGCGTGTACCCGACCGAACCGGTGAGGTCGCCGATGCGTTTCTGCAGGAATGTCTCGAGCCCGTACGCGTCCCCCTTGCCCACATAGAACAGCTTGTCGATGTCCGTCTCCGTCGTCGGCTCGCCGATCCAGTGGAGGATGTCGTTGTATTTTTTATAGTACGTCTCGACGGTCAGCTGATACTCCTCGAACGGATGCATGTCCACGCCGAGCACAAGGTCCATCGACCGTCCCGGCTTCATCTTGGCGTTCACAGGCACCCACACATCGAACGGCGAGAACCCGTTCACGTCGCCGACGGGAACCGCGTTGAGGTACTGGTAATACACGCCGGCCGACGTCTTCACCGACGTGTTTTCGTCGATCGCGTACCGTGCGGACAAACGCGGAGCTGCCGTCACTTTCTTCGTCAGGTCCTGGTATTCCATCCGCACGCCCGCTTGGATGTTCAGCCGTTCGTCGACCGTCCAGTCGTCCTGAAGGTACGTCGAGAACAGCGCGGGCCGTTCCTTGTACGTGTAATTGTTGTTGCCGCCGATCTGCTGGTTGAATGTGAGCTGGTACTGCGACCACCAGAAGCCGATCTTGATGAGATTGTCGTTCGTCGCATAGAAGTGCATGTCGCCCTTTACGGACAGGTCGCGGACACCGTTTGTCTGGTCGAACTTCATGCCGCCGAAGTTCGCGTGCATGCCCGCGTCGTAGGCGCTGTACGAGACGGTGAAGTTTGAAAAGAAACGCGGATTGAAAATATGGATCCACTTCACGGCGCCGGTCTTGTTGCCCCAATCCATGCCAAGGTCGATCTCGCCCTCGCCGAGATTGAACGTCATGTCGTCGTGGCCGAGATATCCGAATACGGAAACCTTGTCGTCATGGCCGAAATCCTGATTGAACTTTCCGTTGGCATCGTAAAAATAATAGAGCGGCAGCGCATCGGTTCCCTTATCCAGCTCGGCGGCACTGACGAATTTATCGAAGTATGTTCTCCGCGCCGACAGGAACCACGAGCCGTCGCCCGCGGGACCCTCGGCCGTAACGCGGCTACTGATGAGGCTCACCGAGGCCTGCCCCTTCGTCGTGTTCCTGTCGCCGTCCTTGTTCGTCACATTCAGCACGGACGAGAGGCGCCCGCCGTACTCGGCAGGGTATCCGCCCTTCATCAGTTCGATGTCCTTCACCGCATCGGAGTTGAACGTGCTGAAGAAGCCGAAGAGATGCGAGGGATTGTAGACGACGGTGCCGTCGAGCAGGATAAGATTCTGATCGGCGGAGCCGCCGCGCACGTAAAGTCCGCTCGAGATCTCGGAGACCGACTTCACACCCGGCATGATCTGCAGCGCGCGGAACACATCGGACTCGCCGATCGACGGGATCGCGGCAAGCTCCTGCGCATTCATCACGATGCGCCCGGTCTGCGTATTCGTCCGCTCGGCATCCTTCTCGGCGGAAACGACAACTTCCTGCACTTCGATGGATGTGGACACGAGCGCAATGTTCCGGACGAGGTTCTCGCCCGGCTTCACCACGGCATCGACGAGCTGGTCGCGGTAGCCGACGAGTGAGACCTTCAATTGGTATTTTCCGGGGGCGATCTTCGACACGGCGTAATAGCCGTCGATGTTCGTCGACGCCCCAAGCGAGGTCCCCTTCACGAGGACGTTTGCGAACGGCAGCGATTCGCCCGTTTGCTTGTCGCGGACGAATCCGCTCAGCGTCGATGCGGTTTGTGCAGACAACAGCATCGGCAATAAAAATGCACACAGCAATGCATATCTCATAAGAGTGTCTATATTGTTCGTGGGAATGGATACAGGGAGTAATGATTG
>JAVBYH010000219.1 GCA_030824175.1 Bacteroidota bacterium
AGGCGAGCTGTTTGTATTTTCCCTTGCCGGCTGCAAGCGTGTCCAGCATACTCGTCTTCGTGTCGAGGCAGAACACGCCCGCCTTCACCGTCGAATCGTTACCCGTCGACGCGAAGAGGAGCTTCGTTCCGTCCTTCGTGAAAATATATTCCGAGACGTACTTGAATGTCGTGTCCCTGCCCGTGGCAAGCTCGCGCGCAACGAGTGTCGCGCCCTTCTCGTCCTTCTTGTCCTTCTCGTCGTCGGCGGCATCCTCTCCGTCTGCTTTCTTTGCATCTTTTTTCTTTGCGGAATCGGCTGGCGAAACCTCCTTCTCGAGGAGATAGGCGATCCACCCGGAGCCTTTTTCGGGAAGCTTGAACGATGCCACGCGCGGCAACTTCACGATGCTCCTGTCGCTCAGGCGCATGATGCCGAGCGAATCCTTCGGCTGGTCCGGCGCCTTCTTCTTGTCGATCCGCGCCTTGCGGATGTCCTTGAAGAACGGCTTGATCTGGAATGCACAGTAGTCCGACTTCATCGTGAACTTCGCGCCCGTGCCGCGCGGTATCGTGTCGTAGCGCGACGCTTCGCGTTCGAAGAGCACGAGCGACGCGTCGCCTTCCTGCGGCTCGAGCGTGTAGCCGACCCAGCGGCCGTTCGGCGAGATGGACTCTCCGACGATCCTCTTCCACGAATCATAGACGTCGTGCGAGATCGGCTTCTTCTGTGTCTGTTGTGCAACAAGGAGAGCGGAACTGAGAAGCAGCAAAGAAAAAAGTAGACGTTTCATGTATTCCCTTACAGTGGTGTAGTGTTCAGTTGATCATGTTCGCATGAAGCGCCTGTCCAATTCGGTGAGCGGCACTTTTACGATCACGGGCCTGCCGTGCGGACACACATACGGCATCGACGTCCCGAAGAGCTGGTCGATGAGCGAACGCATTTCCGATTCCGTCAGTCTGTCTCCGGCCTTAATGGCCGCCTTGCATGAAAATGATTTGGCGAGATTGTCGCGCGCATCGAGCACGATGCGGTTCTGATTGTTCTTGAATTCGTCGACGATGTCCTGCAGTATTGTGGCCTCGCTCCCCGCCTTGACATCAGGCGGCACTCCTTCGAGCACGAGCGTATTCTTTCCGAATACCTTCACCTGGAATCCGAGCAGTTCGAGATCGGGCAGCAGTTCCTTGGCAAGGGCAAAATCGCCCGGCGCAAGCGTCATCGTATGGGGGAAGAGCAGCTGCTGCGAGGACGGGACGGCGTTCTGAAAACGCAGCTGCGCCCGTTCGTAAAGGATCCGCTCGTGAGCCACATGCTGATCCACGATCATGAGTCCCGTGCGGATCTGCGTCAGGATGTATTTGTTATGAAGCTGCCAGATCGCCACGGCGTCCGTGTGCTCCCCCGCAGTCCGGTCCATGCGCAGCACCTGCGTGCCGACATCGCCGGCCGGTCCGGCGGCCGATGTGCCCGCCCCTGAAAAGAGCGGTTCCACATCAAGTCCGAATGCCGAGGCTCCCGGCCCCGGTACGCCGCCCCCGTGGGGCAATACGTCACCGTCGTCCTGCCCGGACCGCATACCCGTAAACGATCCGGGATTGATCGGGGGAAAGTTAGAGAACCGGGGGTACTCCGAATGTCTGAAGGAACCTCCGCCCGAACCGAACGGGCCCGAAGACGGCGCGGGCTGGAATTCCACCGACGGCACAACTTCCAGCTCGCCGAGCGCTCGCCGTACGACAGCCATCACGATCCGGTATATGCTCTGCTCGTCCGTAAATTTCACTTCCATCTTCGACGGATGCACGTTCACGTCCACCTTGTGCGGATCGAGTTCGAGCGACAGCACATAAAACGGGAAATTCCCCTTCTCCACAAGATGCTCATACCCGGAAAAAATGGCATGGTTCAGCGAACGGCTGATGATGAACCGCCCATTCATGAAGATGAACTGTTCCGCCTTCGACTTCCGCGCAAAGTTCGGCTTTCCGATATACCCCGTGATGTTGATGAGCTCCGTGTGTTCGTTCACCGGAATGAGCGTCGCAAAGACCCGTTCACCGAAAAGGTTCTTTATCCTGTCGTCCATCGATCCGACAGGAAGGTTCACGATCGTGTCGCCGTCGCTCACAAACTCTATCGCAATGTCCGGATGCGACAACGCGATGCGCTGCACGACGTCGTAGATGTGCTTGAACTCCGTACTGTTCGATTTCAGGAAGTGACGCCGCGCCGGAGTGTTGTAGAAGAGATTTCTCACGGTGATCGTCGTGCCGCGCGTCATGCCCGTCTTCGATTGTTCCTGGATCACGCCGTCCGCGATGCGGATGAGCGTTCCGGCCTCCTCCTCGTCACGGCGCGTCTTCAATTCAACCTGCGCGACGGCGGCGATGCTCGCGAGCGCCTCGCCGCGGAACCCGAGCGTGCGGATGCACTCGAGATCGTCGTACGTCGTGATCTTGCTCGTGGCGTGCCGAAGGAACGCCAGCGAGGCGTCTTCCTCGTTCATGCCGGCGCCGTCGTCCGCGATCTGAATGAGCGTCTTCCCGCCGTCCTTCACGGTGACGGAGATCGACCGGGCTTTCGCATCGATCGAATTCTCCAGCAGCTCCTTCACGACCGACTCGGGACGCTGGACCACTTCGCCTGCGGCTATTTTATTCGCCAGCGAGGTCGGCAGTATTGTAATTGTTGCAGACACAGTATTATGACCGATCTTTTTCGAGTTTTTTGTGTACGCCGAGTCCCGGCTGATTGTCCAGCCGGAGCATTCCTTTGATGTTGCGGACCCCGTCGAAGGGATCGTTGCTGATCAGGACGTTCCCGTCGAGATCA
>JAVBYH010000094.1 GCA_030824175.1 Bacteroidota bacterium
GCAGATCGGATTCTTCCTCCAGGACGCGCACACGTGCGACATCTCGTGGCTCTATTTCAGCTATTACGGGCCAACCGACATTTCCGTCGCGGCGATCGATCAGAATTATTTCGATTATCTGAAACAGGCGATGGCGGCGCAGGGGGCGAGCGACATCCGCGAGCTCCGGTACAACCTTATCGGAGCGATCGGCGTGTTCGGATCGGAGACCGTCGCGAAGAACGGCGTCACGGTCACAGTGACACCGTAATTCAAACGGGGGCGAGATGAATCTCGCCCTACAAAAAACATTAATAATGAAGAACTGGATCATTGGCGCGGCGTCGATGCTGTGTGCCGGATGTTTCGCTGTGCGGCCGATCGCGGGAGTGGATGTGGATCTCGAACGGCTTGCGAAGGCACGCGAGGCGACGGTGATGAGCGTGCGGCACGAGGCGGTGCGTGAACTTGCCGTGCGCCTCGGCGATCTGCGGCGGATCGACGCTGCGGACATGTCGCTCTCGATCACCGAGGCCGCGCTGAACAAGGCGGCGGTGCAGTTGGATTCCGCCTCGGGGTGGCTCGATTCGCTTACGACATACCGCATACGGCACACGGCCATGGCCGTGCACAACGGCTCCGCGATCGCGACGATCACGCTCGCCGCGCACAGCATGGAACACGATATCGACGTGGACATGGTGATGGATTGTCTTGTGACGCTGCGCATCGAGAACGGTGTGCTTAAGGCGCATCTCGAACCGTTCAATATCGCGCCCGAGGTCACCGCCCGCGGTTTCAAGAAACTGGCCTCGGGAATCATCCGCGACCTCATCAGCATCCGCATGTCCACAATGGCCGAAAGCCTGCCCGCGATCGAAATGCCGATCGACCTTCACAATCACATGACGCTCGAGGGCAGGGATGTGTCAGTCCGGAACGGCCTGAACACGGACGTGCACATCGGTGAGCGCAGGCTCTCGTACGACATGGTGATACGTGACGTGCTGTGCTTCGAACGATCGATCTACATCTCGTTTGCGTTGACGAAGATCGGAGTGATGTAGCATGCGGATTTCAATTCTCGCGCTCCTCCTGCTCTGCACATCGTGCGCCGCGTCGCCGGGAGAGATACCGCCGACCGAAACGTCCGAGGCGTCGATCCTCATTCTTCGGCGGCAGATCGACAGCATCGATGCGGCGATCAACGCAATGGCCAAACCCCGGGCGTCGGCGAACGACATCACGCTGCGCTTCAGGCGTTCCGCCTTGAACGCGCTGTTTGCGGCCTTCGCGTCGCATGGAACGGAGGATATTCACCTTCGGCTCCTGCCGACCCGTCCGGTCTGGAGCGAGAGCACTTCCTTCCTCGGAATGTCCGTACGCAACACGCTGGACGTCGATACCGGGACGGTATTCGTGGACATCAAAAAAATCGAATGCGCGGCGTTCAACCGCAACACGGTGGAGATGGGGCTCGAGATCGAAGGCGGAGGGCTGATCGGCGTCTCCGGCCGGTACGCCGGCATTCCGCTGAGGGCCTCGCTGCTGCTGTCGCTCTCTCTTCGTGACAATCTCCGGTTCAGCATCACATCGGCCGGCCTCGACAACATCCTCCTCACGCCCGACAGGCACACGTTCCTCCTGAAGACGACAATGTCTGTGCGCTTCATGCAGTGGACGATCCCGTACACCCGCGAGCTGCCGCTCGAGGCCGAAACAGTCATCGGGGCGATCGTGCTTCCGCTGTCGGTCAGCTCCACCGTCATGTTCCCGGCGCCGTGGGCGCAGGATGCGAACCGGCGCTTCGACTTCGTGCCGCGTACAGTGCGCATCTCGCATGCGTCCGTGTGGGCTGAGGGGGAGGTCCTCGAATTCAGGGCGGACGTGGATTTTTTGCGATAAAAGCATTGGATTCGCGGCGGAGGAAATCGTATCTTTCAGGCAGACATCCGCACCGATACCCTTGCATACTGAAGAGCCCTGAAAGGTCACGCATGAAGACGTTCGCACCCGTTTTGTTCGCCATACTCTGTTGGATGTCCGCCGCCCCGTTTGCCGGAGCGCAGGAAAAGATGAAGGAGGCGCGGCCGTACGCCGAACTGCTGCAGCCTCTTAAAATGAAACACGCTCCGGACGGAAGAACTGCGGTCTTTACCGTGCATGCCCGGATGCAGGGCGATACGTGCATCCTCACCGGCGACGTCGCCGACGAGGCAGTGCGGCAGGAAGTGCTCGGCGTCTTTGCGGCGCAGCATGTGCGGGTTGTCGACAGCATCGGCGTGGTTCCCGCGAAGGAATTGGGCGAGAGGACCTGGGGCGTCGTCACCGTAAGCGTCGCAAACATGAGGAACGATCCGAAGGAAGCCGCGGAACTTGGATCGCAGACGCTCATGGGAGGCGTGGTCCGCATCCTCAAGAAGAAAGGAATGTGGTACCTCATTCAGTCGCCCGATAAGTACCTCGGATGGGCCGACGGCGACCAGGTATTCCATTGCACGAAAGCGGATGCCGATGCATGGACGATGGCGGAAAAAGTGTTCGTCGTTGTGCCGTACGACTTTGTGAAGGAGAAACCGTTCGAGTCGGCACCAAGCGTGTGCGACGTCGTGGGCGGATCGGTGCTGAAAAAAATACGCGAGGGGAAAAAATGGATGGTCGTCTCGCTTGCCGACGGGCGCAGGGGATACATCCTGAATTCCTCCGTGACGAAACTCACGGACTGGGGAACCCGTATCGTCCCGAATGCCGACCGGCTGGAAATGACGGCAAAGCAGTTTCTCGGCATCCCATACCTCTGGGGAGGGACGTCCGTGAAGGGGATGGACTGCTCGGG
>JAVBYH010000037.1 GCA_030824175.1 Bacteroidota bacterium
ACATATTTCCTCGAGAGCCTGTTGAGCTGCGATGTGAGGAGGCTGCTCACGCTCGAGCGGGCGATGCCGGTCAGACCGTTGCCGTCGCCCGCCATGGAGAGCGGGTCGGACGGCACGAAGCGGCCGAGCATCAGGAGCGCGAACACCTGTTTGTTCAGTTCGGAGTCCTCCGCGTTGACCTGCATGAGTTTCGCATGGATCGTGCCGCCGAGCGCGCCGCGCTGCGCCTCGGGAAGTTCGATCCTGAATCCGATCTCCGGCTTGAGTAGGCGTCCCTTCATCGTTAGGTACACCTGGATGGGAAGCACCTGCCTGTATTTTGTGCGCTCTTCCTGGCTCATGCCCGCGATCTGGTCCTGAACGAGGTCGAGCGCGGACGTTTTCACCGTATAGACAGCCGTGATGTCGACATTCGCATCGAAGGGCGTGCCGAACCAGGTGAGGCTGCTGCCTTTCTCGATCTTAAAGTCGCGCTTGAGCAGTTCATTGAACGAGAGGAGATACGAGCCCGAGGAGATCTCATAGCGGCCGGTCACGGACAGCCCTCCGCTCGGATACATGCCGACGCTGAAGGAGGCGTCGCCCTGTGCAACAAGCGAATCGCCGGAGATCGGATCGACAAGGATGCGCAGTTTCGAGTCTTTCGTCACTTCAATGTTCGATGTGAGATCGATGCCTCCGAATGCGGCGGTGAGCGAGTCGGTGTCGTCGTGAGCCGACGCTTTCCGGGCCATGATGGGATTGCCCGGACGTTGTACGTCGACGAACGACACGAGGCCCTCGCGGCTCAGGAGCTCCGCGCCCGATTCCGGGAGCACGAATGTGACGGACGTGCCCTTGCCGAGCTTTGCCTGAATATCCACGACCGGCCGCATCCGCGTGCCTTTCAGACGGATGTCGCTGTCGATGTAGACGGTTCCATAGTAGCGTGCATCGGTGGCGGGAGCCGTGTTCATGAGGAGAAAGTTATCCGTGTGAACGGACAGCGCGTAGCCGAAGGACGTGTAATCGTCCGTGGTAAGATATCCGTTGATGGAGGCTGTATTCCCGAGCGTATCGACGAGCGTCACGGAGCGAAGCGCGATGCCGCGGGCATCGAGGCCGATCTCGCCCGTGGAGAGGCGGAGATACGAATCGAGCATCGAGAGATTGAATCCCGTTTCGGCAAACGACAGGGTGCCCCTGACAACGGGTTTCGTCGTCGTGCCGGTCACGTGCACGGAGCCGGTCATTGCCCCCATGAGCCGCGTCACCGTTCCGAACGTGAACGGTTCGATGCTCGCAAGATTCAGTGCGCCGAATTCGAATCCAAGATCGAGCATGCTCTCGTCGCTGCGAGTCGTGTATTGGCCCTGCATGCCGACCGTATTGCCATTGCCGGTGAGGACCATCCAGATATCGTACACGTCCGGGGTGATATTGTTCGCCCTGAGCATGAGGTCGCCGACGGGTGTGCCGCCGAAGGCGAAGTCGCCGATCACAAGGTCGGACGTGAATGCCGCCGTCCCGTTCAATCCGCGCAGTTCGATCAATCCGTCGACGATGCCTCCGGCAAATCCGCTGTCCCGTTCCGCGATGCGCGAGAGTGTCGCCAGGCGGAACCGCGTAAAAGCGATCGTCAGCGGAGAGTATGCGGCTGTTTCATCCATGCTTTGAACAGACAGCGATTGCCCGGTATCGCTCAGAACGACATTGTGCGCGACGAACCGGTCCTTCCCGAATGTGATAAAATGATCGGCGGGAACATCCCACTGCCGGTCGTGAAGGATCACACCGTCGCGGTGGAAATGAAACTGATACCCGTCGGCGCCGCTGTTGAGGATCCCGGCCAGGAGCAGTTTCGTGCCGCCGTTCCTGTCGGTGCTCTTCACAGACATATCGATGCTGTCCTGTTCGATCGTGCCGTCGACCTCCAGGTTTGTCGCAAGGAACTGCGGACCCGAGAGCGAGCCCGCGCGGAGTGCGGACCGAAGCTGCCGGTCATCGGATGAGACGTAGAACAACAGCGTATCGATCGAGAAGCCTTCGTATGTGAGGCCGCTCATGCCGGCGATGACTGTCAGATCGCGTTTGGCGGAGTTGTATACCGCCTCGATGGAACCGGCATCGAGCCGCGTGAGCGACGGGAAAAAAATGCCGGTGATCGTTTCGGGGTTTCGGAGTTCGAATGTGAATGTGAACGACTGCGAGTCCGCCGGAGCAGCGGGCAGTGTGTCATGAAGGGCGAAGTAGCGGTCGATGTGCCGCGTCATCGCATCGCCCAACTTTCCCGGCGGAATCGTGCCGTCATACAGTGCGCCGAATACCGGCGATTCGATCGAGATATGCGTGCGGCCGTCCGCGTTGACCGCGGCGATCATCAGAGAATCGATGGCGAACCGCTGCTGGTTCTTTGTGACAACGATATTCCGTACGTCGATCCGTCCGTTGACGTCGTCGGCATCCCGGCCGGTGACGTCCGCAGCAACGGATGCCGACACGCGGATCTCCTCCTCCGTCAACCCGAGACGGCGGAGATCGGCTCCCTGAAGATCGAAGGTGAACGCCGAAGCGGGGTGATCCGTGCCGATGTTGACGCTGCCCTCGAAGACGAACACGATATTCGAATCGCGCAGTTCTATCCTCCCGTCGAACATGTCGGCTCCGCCGGTACCGACCACGGTGAGATTGCGATACGGGTATCCGAACACGACGACAGTATCCACGGTGATCGTTGCGTTCGCACGGAGGTCCCTCGCCGTCGATCCCGTTCCCTCGGCCGCAACGGTGAAAGTGATGCGGCCGAGCCCGGTGGTGTC
>JAVBYH010000053.1 GCA_030824175.1 Bacteroidota bacterium
TTCTATATGCAGAGCGAATACATGGGCAACCATATCGTGCGGTGGTACGGAAAAGAACCCGTCGACATGAAGGGCCTCTATGCGACGGCAGCGTATGTGCTGACGGGTGAGACACGCTACTATTATGTCGACGAGGGGGAAGTCGGACCCATCGAGGCGCCGGCGCACTCATGGGGAGCGCTCGAGGTCGCGGCCCGCTACAGCATCACCGATCTCAACGATCTGGCGGCCGGCATCCACGGCGGCAAATCGAACCAGCTCATGCTCGGCGTGAACTATTATCCCAATCTGAACATCAAGATCCAGCTGAACTATTCGATTGTCGATGTCGACGAGTATGCGACGCGCAAAGGCAATCTCATCGGCAACGACGACCATTCATTCATTCAAATGCGTTTCCAGGCATCATTATAATCCGACGGAGTCTCCAATGAAAAAATTCAGTATTCTGTTTCTCACGGCGATCGCGTGTCTGTTCGTTGTCTCATCGTGCTCGCGCCAGGAGCCCGTGCCGACGGGCCCGGTCCAGCCGACGATCGTGGCCGTGCAGATCAACGAAGTGTATGCGCGCGGCACGGCCGCGAATCCGGATTGGATCGAGATCTACAATCCGAATGCATCATCGGTGGATATGAGCGGGTACAAGGTGTATGCCCTTGCCGGGAAGAACGGCACCAAAACGAAGAAGGCGCTTCCCGCCGGCACCACGATCGCGGCAAAGGGATACATGGCCGTCGTCGTGAACGACACCGTGTCGGCGACAGGATTCGACCTGTCGGCCGCGGGCGAGACCGTCTGGCTCGAAAACGCCGCCGGTTCGGTGATCGACAATGTGCTCTATCCGTCGCTCGGCGTCGATTCGTCGTATGCACGGAAGCCGGACGGCGCCGCCACATGGGCAGTCGTGACACCGCCGACGCGGGCGGGCGCGAACAGCATCCTTCCCGTTGTCGTGAACGAGGTGTTCTCGCGCGGCGTCCCGGGAGACTTGGACTGGATGGAGGTCTACAATCCGAATTCCATTCCCGTCGACATCAGCGGATACAAGGTGTACGACGGCGGCGGACAGACAGGCGCGAAGCCGAAAAAGGAATTCCCCGCCGGAACCGTCCTCGCACCGAAGGGCTTTGCGGCCATCACGTGCGATACGACGGATGCCTCCGGATTCGGCATCTCCAGCAGCGGCGAGGACCTCTGGCTTGAGAACGCGACGGGGAACGTGATCGACAAGGTGACAATGATCGCAATTCCCGTGGCGACGAATTCCTACGGCCGGAATCCCGACGGCAGCGCGACGTGGCAGATCCTGACCACGACGACGCGCGGTCTGCCGAATAAGCCGTAATACTTCAGCGAGACCGGGCACCCGATCGCCGATCGGGTGTCCGGCCATTGCTTCATTGTGGAGAGGGGTGTGTATGCATCGGTTTCGAACCGTTATTTTCCTTTGCTGTCTGTGGTACGCCGGGTGCGGACGGTCCGGGCCGGACGGTGACGTCGTCGTGCCGCCGCCGGGGATTACGACGCTGCAGCCCGTGTCCGTCATCGATCTCTCGGTGCATCTGCACGAGCCGTCGGGTATCTTCTACAACGCAAAACACAAGACGCTGATGGTGGTGGGAGACGGGAGGCCGGAGGTGTTCGAGTTCACGCTCGCGGGCGGCCTCGTGAACGCCGTGATGACCTCCGGGTCGGACATGGAAGGCATTACGATGAACGCCGCGTGCGACACGATCTATATCGTCGAGGAGACACGCCAGCTCGTCACATCGTTCAGGCTCGACGGGACGAAGATCTCGTCGTTCCCCGTGAATGTCGCGACGAATCCGAGCAACGCACTCGAGGGCATCACGATGGATGCGCGCGGGAATCTCTTTGTGATGAACGAAAAGACGCCGCGCCTTGTCGTCGAATATCGCGGGACGACGGAGGTGTCGCGCATCGCCGTGGAATACACCTCCGACGTTTCGGACATCTGCTACGACGCCTCGGATGATTGTTTCTGGATCGTCAGCGACGAGTCGAAGAAGGTGGTCAAGATCGGCAGGACGGGCGCCCTGCTCGGCGAATGGCTCATCCCGTTCGTGAAGGGCGAAGGGATAACATTTGCGGACGGCAAAATGTATATTGTGAATGATGCTGATGCAAAGATGTATGTGTTTTTAAAACCGTAGGGAACGCTGCAGAACGGTAGTGCGCCGCTCGGATGAACGGCCGCCCGGAGGCGTTTCTTATTCCATTTACCAAATCGGAGATACCATGAAGCATTCAAAATTGTTACTCGCTGCGGTGCTGTGCGGCCTGTTCGCCGTTCAGAACAGTTCTGCACAGACAATAAAGATCAATGAAGCGTTCTCGCGCGGGGTCGCGGGGAACCTGGACTGGGTCGAAGTGTACAACGCGTCGGCCGCCCCGGTCGACATCAGCGGCTACAAGATCTACGACGGGGGCGCACGCCTCGGGTCGAAGCCGAAGAAGCTGTTCCCGGCGGGCACTGTCGTGCCCGCCAAGGGCTTCGCCGTCGTGATCACAGACACGGTCAGCTTTGCCGGTGACCTCTCGGGATTCGGCCTCAGCACATCGGCCGATACGGTCTGGGTTGAAAATGCCGCCGGTGCGGTGGTCGATTCGGTGTTCCTCGGGTCGATCGGCGCGGACTCGTCCTTCGCCCGCATCCCCGATGGCGCCAAGACGTTTGTGAAGACGGCGCCCGTGACGCGCGGCGCATCGAACGTGACGGTTAAAATGAACGAGGTGTATTCGCGCGGTGTGGCGGGTGCGCTCGAT
>JAVBYH010000294.1 GCA_030824175.1 Bacteroidota bacterium
TTACGAGGAGTTCGCCCTCGTAGGGATCGTGGCTGCATGGTTTTTCGACGTACACGTGTTTACCGGCTGCCGTGGCAAGCCAGGTGCCCGGCGCATGCCAATGGTCGGGAGTGGCATTGATGACCGCGTCGACCGCCGTGTCCGCGATGACCGTGAAGAAATCGCCCTCGAGCTTCGGCTTGTAATCGATGTGCTTCGCAAACCCTTCCGCCGCCTTCTCCATCTGGCTCTGCATCACGTCGCAGAGATAGAGAAGCTGCACGTTGCTTTCCTTAGCGGCGATGGGCTGGTAATACGCGCCGAGCCGCCGGCCGAGGCCGACAACCGCGACATTGAGCCTGTCGTTGGCCCCGATGATGCGCGCGTAACTTCTTGCATTGGATCCCGCGCCTGTGAGCGCGATACCGGCCGTACCGATCGCGGCTGTTTTAAGGAAGTCCCGCCGTGTTGTTTGTTTCATTGTCACTGTCCATTCTTTCGTGAAGGGTGGCGTTACAGTTCTTTAATCTTGATGCTCCGGAATTGAACGTCGCTGCCGTGATCCTGTAAAAGGATATTCCCGTACTCCGCGTCGCCGAAATTCGGCCAGTCCCTGTACTTGCTGTAGGCGACGAGCGCGCGCCACATCTGTGTCTGCCGTGTGTATTCGACGATCTTGATCCCGTTGAGGAAGTGCTGCACGGTACCGCCCCGCACGACGATGCGCGCGCGGTTCCACTGGCCGTAGCCGTTCACATACTTGTCGCGCGGAAGGTCCGGATGATATTCCCTGCCGTTCGCGGTGATGAGGTCGTAGAGCGATCCCATCGTGCGGTTGCCCTTCACGCCGAGCTTCGCATCCGCATGGACGTCGTCGTCGAGGATCTGGAATTCGCAGCCGATGGACGAGCCTGCGCCTTTGTTCAATTCGGTGTCGACGAAATATTTGATGCCGCTATTGGCTCCCCGGGTGAAACTGAAATCCGCCTCGAGGATGAAGTCCTTGTATTTTTTCTCGGTCACGATGTCGCCGCCATTCGTCGCCTCTCCGCCGTTGGCCGCCTGCACCTGCAGCATCCCGTCCTTGATCAGCCAGCCCTGTGTCGGGAATCCCGCGAGCTTCGCGCCGCGCCATCCCTTCGACGTCGCACCGTCCCACAGCAGCTTCCAGCCGTCTGCCTTTTCCTTCTCCGTCAGTACGTTGTGAAGGTAGCTCACTTCGGGTGCCGTCCTTTTACCCGGAACCGCGACATCGCCTGCCGTCGCCGGTTTCATGCGAATGTTCCTCCATCGGACCTGTTTCCCGGCCAGCGCATCGTTCTTCCCGATCGCGTGCACCTGCAGTCCGAAGAATCCTGCTTCCACGGCATCCTCCATGAGGTTGACGATGTGAACGCCGTTCACCCAGACCATGACGCGGTTTTCGAATGCGGCAACCCTGAACGTGTTCCACACGCCTTTTTTGTATGCTGTCTTCGCGGCCGGATTGTATTCAAGCGGATACCGCCAGCCCTTGCGGCCTTCGTCATAGATGCCGCCGGCCCATGCGCGCTTCGAGTCCTCGCATTCCACCTGCAGGCCGTGCACACGGCCCTTCTCGTACGACTCGATGCTGTTGCTCCGAAATTGCACGCCGGAGTTTAGCCCTTCATCCATCTTAATGTCGAACTCTAGGACGAAGTTCGTGTATACCGTGTTCGTCACGAGAAACGTGTTGGGAGTTCCGGATTTCGAGACGCCGACGATCTCGCCGTTCTCGACCCTGTACTCGGCGGTGCCGTTGAGCACGCGCCAACTATCGAGGTTCCTGCCGTTGAAGAGCGGAACCCACTTCCCGCTTCCCTCGGCCGAGTGGAGCGGGAACGCCGCGATAAGAGAGAGAAGCACGACGCCTGCCGCAGCGCCCATAATGTTCCGCATTCGAATGTTCATGTCGTTTATCTTCCTCAGAGTGATCGATGCACGGTGCCGGTCAATGTACCTAATTTTTATGTTCCTGCCCCTTAAAAAATTGCAGCATTTTTTTATGCAGCCCTTTTGCCGCGGCGGAATATTTCTTTTCTTCGACGACGTTCACTGTCTCGTTCGGATCGGTCTTATAATCGTAGAGCTCGGCGGCGGCCACGAGAGAGTCGTTGAACGGCCGTTCGCTCCGGAACCCGTCTCCCATCCAGAGCGTATAGCGGTACCTGTCTGTTCTCATCGAGTATCCCATCAGTTTGCCGTCGGAATAGCCGAGCCGTTCCGTTTCCGTCGCGGTATTGGTTCTTGGATATTGGCTGATCGCAAATTCCTTCACCTTCGTTTTCGGATGCTTCATTGCGGGGACAAGCGATTTCCCATCCAGATGCGCCGGAACGGGCATGCCCGCCAGCTCGCAGAGGGTCGGGAAAATGTCGATGAATTCCGAGGGGGATCCGGTCTTCGACGGCTTGATCCCGGGTGCCGAAATCAGGAGTGGCACATGTGTCGCCTGTTCGAAATTCGTATGCTTGCACCACAGGTTATGGTCGCCGAGGTGCCATCCATGGTCGCCCCACAGCACAATGATCGTATTCTTCGAGAGGCCGAGCGAATCGAGGGCGTCGAGCAGCAGGCCGACCTGGGCATCGGTATACGACGTGCCGGCATAGTAGCCGTGTATCAGTTCCTTCTGTTTGTCTAGGGGAATGTCCAGCGCACCTCCCTTGTGGTCGGTAAAGGAAGAGATGGGCGGGATATCGGAGTACGCATAGAGTTCCGACGCGCGATGATACGCAAGGTCCGGGCTGTTCTTCGCCTTGGTGCGGAACGGGGCGAGCGGC
>JAVBYH010000177.1 GCA_030824175.1 Bacteroidota bacterium
CCGACGTCATGACGTCGAAGAACCTCGTCACCGCCCGCGTCGGCACGACGCTCGAGGAGGCGGAGGTCATTCTGCAGCAGCACAAGATCGAGAAGCTGCTGGTGGTCGACAAATCGGGGAAGCTCCGCGGACTCATCACGGTGAAGGACATTCAGAAGAAAAAGCGCTATCCCAACGCCTGCAAGGACAAGCACGGCCGCCTGCGCGTCGGCGCGGCGGTCGGCGTGACGGCCGATACGATCCAGCGCGCGGGCGCGCTGCTCGCCGCGGGTGTCGACGTGCTCGTCATCGATACGGCCCACGGCCATTCCAGGGGCGTGCTGGAGATGATCGCGCGCGTGAAGAAGGAATTCCCCGCGGCCGAGATTATCGCCGGCAACATCGCCACGAAGGAAGCCGCGCTCGATCTCATCAAGGCTGGCGCAGACGCGATCAAGGTCGGCATCGGTCCCGGCTCCATTTGCACCACGCGCGTCGTCGCGGGTGTGGGTGTGCCGCAGGTGACGGCCATCATGGAATGTTCGGCCGTGGCGAAGAAATTCAAGATTCCGGTCATCGCGGACGGCGGCATCAAGCAGACGGGCGACATCGCCAAGGCGATCGCCGCGGGCGCGGACGCCATCATGATCGGCGGGCTCTTCGCGGGTCTCCAGGAGAGTCCGGGCGAGAAGGTGCTCTACGAGGGCCGGTCGTACAAGATTTACCGCGGCATGGGTTCCATCGACGCGATGAAGGAGGGGAGCAAGGACCGCTATTTCCAGGACGCGGAGGACGACCTGCAGAAGCTCGTCCCCGAGGGTATCGAGGGGCGCGTGCCGTTCAAGGGTGAGCTGAACTCGACGGTCTACCAGATGGTCGGCGGTCTCCGTTCGGCCATGGGATACGTGGGTGCTGAAACGATCGCCGCGATGCAGACGAAGGCGAGATTCGTCCGCATGAGCGACGCCGGATTGCGCGAAAGCCATCCGCACGACATTCACATCACGAAAGAAGCGCCGAACTATCACGGATGACACAATGGTGCATGCCGCGCGCATTGCACGCCTGCGGTCGATACTGCAGGAAAAACATATCGACGCCTTCGTCAGCGCCTTCGGTCCGCATCTGCGGTACTTCACCGGCTATGCGGGATCCAACGGCGTTGTCGTTGTGACATCGGATGCGGTGCTCTTTTTCACCGATCCGCGCTACAAGGATGCGTGCGACCAGGGGACGGCTGCCGACCGGGTCGTGGTGACGCGCCAGTCGCTCCTCGAGGCCGCATCGAAACAGAAGCGGCTCGCCTCGTGCGCGCGCATTGCGTTCGAGACGGACACGGCGATGTATACGTTCGTGACGGAACTCGGCATGCGGTTTCCCGCGGCCGCGCTTGTTCCCGCCGAGGGGATCACACGGCCCTGTATGGCCGTGAAGGATGCTTCGGAGATCGGCGATCTGCGCATGGCCGCCTCCATTACGGACCGGGTGTTCACCGATCTACTGGGGCTCATTCGCCCGGGAATGACGGAGCTCGAGATCGCCGCAGAGATCGTCTCGCGGCATCGTCGCTACGGTGCGGAGGGGGACGCCTTCGATGTCATCGTCGCCTCCGGCATACAGTCATCGCTTCCGCACGCGCGTCCGTCGACGAAGGCCGTTGCGCGCGGCGAGTTCGTGACGCTCGATTTCGGCTGCGTCTATAACGGCTATCACAGCGACATGACGCGCACGATCGCCGTCGGCTCGGCCACGCGCGAAATGAAAAACGTATACGCCGTCGTCCTCGAGGCGCAGCGCGCCGCGCTCGCATCGGCACGCGCCGGCATCACCGGCCGCGCGCTCGACCGCATTGCACGCCGCGTCATCGAGCGGCACGGGTACGGACAGTATTTCGTCCACGGCTTGGGACACGGCATCGGCCTCCGGATACATGAGGAGCCGAGAGTCTCCAAAAAAAATTCAACACCGATGCCCTGCGGCGCGGTGATCACTATCGAGCCGGGCATCTATGTGCCCGGAACATTCGGGGTGCGCATCGAAGACGATGTCGTGCTTGCAGACGGCGGTTGTGAAAACATCACCGGCTCACCCAAAGAATTGATTATCCTGTAGACCCCATCTGATGAGAAAAGTGTTAGTCATAGCATATTACTTCCCGCCGCTCGGTCTCTCCGGCGTGCAGCGCACCGTGAAATTCGTGAAATATCTCGAGCAGTACGGATGGCAGCCCACCGTGCTCACCGTCTCACACACCGGATATTACGCGAAGGACGAGTCCATGCTCCGCGAGATGGAAGCGCGCAACATCCGCATCATCCGCTCCGATTCGCTCGATCCTAACCGCCTCTTCCAGAAGAAGGGCGTCGTGAAGATGCCCGCGGAACGCATGCGCAAATTCCTGAGCCGTGTGAGCGATACGCTCTTCATTCCGGACAACAAAATCGGATGGAAGCGATCGGCAATCCATGCGGCGACGGCCCTGCTGAAGGAGGAACCGCACCAGCTCATCTTCGCCACCGCGCCGCCGCAGACGACCTTCCTCATCGGCAAAGCACTCAAGGAAAAATTCAAGATCCCGCTCGTCGTCGATTACCGCGATGCGTGGGTGGACTATCCGTTCAAGTTCTATCCGACGCCGTTCCACAAATACTACAACTACCGGCTCGAGAAGGGGCTACTCCGCGCCGCCGACGGCATCGTCACGGCCAGCCGGAGGGTGAAGGAGATGATCCTCCGCCGCTACAAATTCCTGACGTACAACGACGTTCATATCATTTCCCAGGGATTCGATCCCGAGGACATG
>JAVBYH010000406.1 GCA_030824175.1 Bacteroidota bacterium
CCTGAGGAAAAAGAAGGTACCTGTGCAGCGGGCGGGCATCTACTACGTGCTCGTGCTGCTGAGCGGCCTCTACGGCATTGCCGCCCTCCTGACGATAAAGGATTTCGACGACGATCCGCGCCTGACGCGGCCGTGATAAAAAAGGGCCGGCTCAATCATATGAGCCGGCCCTTTTTCATACCGCCTTCACGGTCGCACTGCACGCAGCGGGAGGTCGTTCACCCTTACACCTGCACTGGACGCTCCTTAATATGAGGCCCGAGTATCATGTCCTTGTAACCCTTGCCGATCGGGATCAGCGGATACACCGTTTCGTCGCGGTCGACGACGACCTCAAGGAAACACGGTCCCGTTGCGGCGAGGAATTCCGAGAGCGCCGGCTCGAGCTCCTCATGCCGGTGTATCTTCCGCGTCCAGCTGAATCCGCATTCCCTTGCGATGTTCGCGAAGTGGGCGTCGGTGGCGCGCTCGGATCCGGTGTACTGTTTCTCGTACTGCGCCGTCTGGATCCCCCTAATCATTCCGTCGCCATGGTTGTTCAGCAGGAGCACCTTGATCGGCAGCCCGAGGGAGCCGATCGTATGGATCTCCCCCATGTTCATCTTGATCGAACTGTCGCCGTCGATCGCAATGACGACCGCATCCGGATTTGCGAAGTGCGCGCCGATGGAACTGGGCAGCGAGAAACCCATCGTGCCGAATGCTCCCGATGTCAGGAATGAATGCGGCCGCAGCGTCTTCAGATACTGGGCGGCCAGCATCTGGTGGTTGCCGACGCCCGTTGTAAAAATCGTGCTTTGCGTGATATGCCGCGACATATGGTCCATCACTTCGGCGGACTGTATCTGATCCGACTCCCGGTTGTAGTCCAACACGAACGACAGTTTCAGAGCGACCGCCCGAGCGCGCCATTCGTCGATCGAGAGCGTGACGGGATGCTCCTGTTCATACTCGAGCAGATCCTCCAGCACGGTGCGCGCGTCGCCGATGAACGAGAACTTCGGGTCGCGCGTGGCGCGGACCTCCTGCACCTTCTCCGCATTGATGTCGATGTACGCAATGTCCGCGACAAGCCCCTTCTCCCCGACCTTCTGCACCACCCTGTCATTCCAGCGGACGCCGAAGGCGACAAAGAGGTCGGTCTCCTGTATTGCCATGTTGGCGTACGGAGTGCCGTACAACCCGAGCATGCCCAGCGACGTGTCGAGCGATTCGTCCAGGATGCCCTTGCCGGTGAGGCTGTTGATCGATGGGATGTTCAGCTTCTTGTTGAACTGGCGGATCATGTCGCTGGCGGCCTTCGAATTCAGCCCCCCGCCGATATAGAGGAGCGGGCGTTTCGCATGCTGCAGCAGGCTGAAGAACTGACGGCACTGGTTGCGGCCGAGGTGATTCTCCTGATCGTATTTGTTCCGGTACCGCTCTTTGTCCGTCCCTTTATACACGCCCATTTTCTTCTGCAGGTCCATCGGGAAGTCGATGACGACCGGACCAGGCTTGCCTGTCTTCGCGAAGTAATACGCATCCTTGATCGTCTCTTCGATGTCGGTGCTGTCGGCGATGAGGATGACCTTCTTCGCCGCCTCGTGAAATACCTTGTTCACGTTGATGTGCTGAAACTCATCCGTGCCAAGGCGGTTCTGCGGCACCTGACCGGCGAACACGAGCAGCGGTATCGAGTCCGCATTTGCATCGGCGACCGCTGTGAGCGTATTGGTGATCGCCGGACCGGAGGTGACGACAGCGACGCCGACCCTGGCGCTCGAGCGGGAAAAAGCGGCCGCACTGAAAGCGCTGGATTGTTCGTTCGCATTGATGATGATCTCGATCGGACTCTTACCGAGGGCATGGAACACCGGGAGCACGATGGCCCCGGTGTAGCCGAAGACCTGTGTGACGCCGAGGTCTTCGAGGCTCTTCACCATTATTTCTGCACCGTTCATTTCTTTCACTATGGGGATCCTGATTGATAGGAGGGTATGTTGCCATGCATATTGTATACAGTAATATCGGTTCCGGCGGCAAATGAAGCAAGGGAAAAAAAGCCGGTGAGGAGCTCACCGGCTTTTGCAGCACGCCCTAAAAGAAGCGCGTCATTTGAACGTGTCCTTCGAATCCACGATCGTCACATTCTTCACATTGAGCCTGTACGTCGAGACGATGTCGTCCTCGTCGAGCACCGATTTCGGCAATCCCGCCTTCACGACGTTTGAATAGCTCATCGGCGACGGGGTGTTCTCCTTCAGGCTCGCGGCGAGCGCTTCGGCCTCGCTCCTGTCGGTGACGATCGATACGTACATGTTGTCGGTCCGCCAGTATTTTTTGATCGCCTTGTTCACATCGTCCACCGTGAGCTTCGACAGAAGCACGTTCATCTCCCGGATGTAATCCTTCCGTCCGTAGAACTTCGAATCCATCAGATACCCGAGCTGGTCAGACGGCGACGCCACATAGAGCTTCATGTAGCTGCGCAGGAATGTTCGTGTCGCCTCGAAATCTTTCTTCGACATGCCGTTCTTGATCAACAGGTCGACCTCCCGGACAGCCATGCGGAGCGAGAAATGCGCATGCCCGATCCTGACGTCGGACAGTTCCGTGTACTGCTGCTTCAACTGCTTTGCGATCTGCACGGGACGGATCCACAGCGCGAAGTAATTCGCGGTGCGCGGCACACCCGGCGGCGGCAGCATGTATCCGCCGCCGTTGTTGTACCATTCGATATAGGAATAGTCGCCGTAGTTCATCGACCTCGTCTCGCGCAGCTTCTGATACAGCTGGCCGTACGATTTCCGGTGCTCGCCGAGATACGAATTGGCGACCATCAATGCGGCAAAGTCGTCGCTCGAACGTGTTATCGCAAGCGGCGTCCCGGCGAAAATCGCCGAACCGAACGCCCCGTCCTTGGCGATTATTTCCACCTGGATCCCGTCCGGCATCGCCGGCTGCTGCGCCGCGGGGATCGCCGGTTTCGCGCCGGTGAGTGTCCCGAGATCCGCCTTCAGCCGTTTCAGGAACGCATCGGAATATTTCCCCGCGATGCCGATCGTGAGAGTGTGTTTCGTGAACACCGATGCGTAGTGCTTCTTCACGTCGTCCAGCGTGATCCCCTTGACGCTTTCCGATTTTCCGTCCACCATGGATTGATACCGCGTTCCGCGGAAGAGCAGATCCTCGAGCAGCATCTTGCTGTATTCCTCATCCGAGGAGGCGCGGATGACCTGGTCGACGTAGTTCTGCTGGTTCTTCATCACACGCTGGAAATCATTCTCGGCGAACGACGGCGTGAGAATGAGTCCCTTCAGGATCGGATAAAACTGCTCGAGGAAATCCACGTGCACCGCAAATGTAAAGATCGTTACTTCCTTGTCGACCTGTGCGCCGTAGCCGGCCGCCCAGGGATAGATCCGGTCCTTGATCTCGCTGTACGTCATCTCCTTCGTGCCGCCCTGCGTGATGAGATCGGCCGTTGCGGACGTCAATCCTTCCTTCCCCTTCGGATCGGAGACGGAGCCGTTGCGGAACATCAGCTTGATGACCACTTTGTTCGATTGCGGCTGTTTGAGTTCCACGACGTTCTGCGAGAACAGCGTCGCCGTGAACAGTATTGTCAGAATGATTGATTTCATCATTTCACACCTCCTTCCGCGTCCGCGGAGATCGTCGCGACGGTCACTCCCGACGGAACAAAATATGTGGATGCGACCGCTTTCAGGTCGGCGACGGTCACCTTGTCGTACATCGCATAGAGCCGGTTCAACGCCTCCGGATCCCCGGTGAGCGTGATGTACGCGCAGAGCGAATTGGCGATCGTCGACGGATTGTCTATGCTCATGGCGAAGCTGTATTTCAACAGCGACTTCGTCTTGGCGAGCACCTGTTCGTCCACGCCGTTCGTCTTGATCTCGTCCACCGCCTTCAGTATCTCGTCCTTCACGTACTGCATGTCCGCCTTGTTGATGAGCGACGCTTGGATCGATATAAGGTTCGGATCGCGCGAATCGGAGGCGCCGCCGCCGAGGCTGCGCACCTTCTGCTCCTGGATGACAAGCTTCTTGTACAACGCGGAGGTCGGCGAGAAGAGGATCGTCGTCATCGCGTCGAGCGCCGGCATATCGATCTGCGAGTCCGAGAAGGCGGGCCCCTTGTAGTTCAGGCTCAGCATGGGAGGGATGCCTGCGTTCTGCAGATGCGTATACCGCGCGGCCGTCTGCTTCGGCTCCGTGGGAACAGCGGAGACGTAACTCCCGCGCTTCCAGGCGCCGAAATATTTTTCCGCCAACGCATTCACTTTCTCCGCCGTGACGTCGCCGACGACGACGATCGTCGAATATTCGGGGCGGTAATACCGATTGAAAAATTCAAGCGAATATGCGTATTGGTTCGGCATGTTCACGATGTCCTTGAAGAATCCCATCGTCGTGTGCTTGTATGTATGGACGTCGAACGCAGTGTTCAGCGTGTTCTCGTACGACTGCTGGTACGGGCTGGCGAAATTCTTCGTGTATTCGCCCTTCACCGCGCCGGCTTCCGTCTTGAAATCGTGCTCGGTATACTTGAGGTTCATGAACCGGTCCGATTCGAGGTCGAACATCGTCTCCAGCTTCGACGCGTCGCCCGTCATGTGATAGATGGTGCGGTCGAGCGACGTGTTCGCATTCGCCCCCGCCCCGATCGATTTCAGGACGTCGTTGTACTTGTCGCGCGGATATTTGTCCGTCCCGCGGAACATCATGTGCTCGAAAAAGTGGGCAAACCCGGTCACACCATCCTCGACCTCGTTACGCGAACCGACGCGCACGTCGATGTAGAACGCCGCCAGTCCCGGACTGTCGAACTGCACCGTGACGACGTTGAGTCCGTTCGCCATCTTGTGCTGCTGGATGGGATACGGAAGAATCTTTTCCGCCGCTGCGAGCGGGCCGTTCCACAGCACAACCGCCAGCATGCCGGCGATAATGTTCAACCGAATGTTCATCGTGTCTCTCCTGAGTTGTGTGATTGAAGTATGACAATAACCTTAAATATGGCTCCCACGATCCGGGAAATCAAGCAAAAAACATAAAAGGAATTTATGTATATTGCGCCGGGAGGAGATCATCATGGTACGTTCATTGCTGGTTCTTTTGGCTTTTTCACTCGGATGCGTCAGCGGTACATCAGCACAGACGAAAGCGGGTTCCCCCGGAACGTGGAAGCTTGTGTGGTCGGATGAATTCAACGGCAGCAGGCTCGATACGAAGAAATGGAATGTCCTGACACGGGAGCAAAGCAAACACGGCGAACTGCAGTATTATGTGCCCGACGAAGTTGTCGTCCAAAAGGGACTCCTCCGCCTCGGCAGCCATGAGCGCCCGTACGGGTCGATGAAGTACACAAGCGGCAGGATCGAGACGAAAGACAAGTTCTCACCAACGTATGGCCGGTTCGAGATCCGTGCGAAACTGCCGGGAGGCCGGGGACTCTGGCCCGCGCACTGGCTGTATCCGCAGAACCGCGACTGGAAGATGGAATACACGATGGAGGACGCCGTCGCGCGGGGAAAGGAACGTCTCATTCCCGAAGACAGGCCGTGGTATTCCGAAATCGACATCATGGAGTTCCTCGGCCATGAGCCGAGGATCCTCTACGGGACGCTCCACTACTGCACATACGACGGTCAGCGTCGATCGAGTTCGGGACGATGGGAGAGCGATGTAGACCTGACGACCGGCTTCCACCTCTATGCCCTGGAATGGGAATCCGATTCCATCCGGTGGTTCATCGACGGTCATCTGCTCCATGTAACGGTGAACGGGATCCCGCACACGCCGCACTACCTCATTTTAAACACCGCCGTCGGAGGGAGCTGGCCCGGCAACCCCGATTCAACCACGGTCTTCCCGCAATTTCACGACATCGATTATGTGCGGGTCTATCAGCGGCGTGCCGCCAAGTGACGAAAGAGTACACCGGTTAATCGAATCTCCGCTTCGGCTGCGATACCGCACTAAGACGTCATGGATTCGTCGAGAAGATGCTCGCCTCTTTCACGAGCACACGTCTGTTCAATTTCAGTTGGGCGACGATCAACTCGGCGAAATCCTCCGGGTGCATCACCCGCTCGGCATCCCCGGTGATCAGATTCGCGCTGTGTGCAAGTTCGGTGACGATTGTACTCGGCGCGAGTGTCGTGACGCGTATGTTATGCTTGCGGACCTCCTGCATGAGGCTTTCACCCAGGCCGAAGACCGCGAATTTCGACGCGCTGTACGCGCTCGTCACCGCGGCGCCCGCCTTCCCCGCCGTCGACGAGATATTGATGATGTCTCCCGTCTTGCGCTCGATCATCTGAGGCAGCACCGCGCGCGTCACGTAGTAGACGCCGAACAGGTTTACACGCACCATCTCCTCCCAGGCCGCCGGTTCTATTTCGAGGAATTTTCCGAATGTGCCGATCCCCGCATTGTTGATGAGAATGTCGACAGGTCCCAACTGCCCCTGAATTTTTTCGACGGCGGCGTTCACCTCCTCGATCCTGCTCACATCGGCCGTCGCTATCGCCGCGTTCACCCCGTGCGAACGGATCTCTTCGGCGACGGACGCCAGATCTTTTTCCGTCCGCGACACAAGTCCCACATGGACGCCTTCCCGCGCCAGCCCGATCGCGATCGCCCTTCCGATCCCTTTTCCCGCACCTGTCACGAGCGCCGTTTTTCCCGTCAGTGTTAGCATGATCGCTTGTTCCCGTCCCTTAAGTTCGTTATGTTCATCCGCTGTTCGATACACGACATGCGTGATCAGTGAAATTCGATGAGGAGCTGTCCCTTCGCCACCATCGCGCCGACGGTGATGTGCACGGCCTTCACCGTGCCGTCCTCGTGCGCCGCGACGGTGTTCAGCATCTTCATCGCCTCGAAGACGAACATCGTGTCGCCCGCCTTCACCTTCCTGCCCGGCGTGACGCGCACATCACACACGGTCCCGGGGAGGAACGCGTTCACGAGTTTCGGGTCGCGCGGCTGCCACGGGACGCGTTTCTTGTATTTCTCCGTAAGGAGCGTTTCGTACGACGTATCGTTGACGATCAGGTTGTCCATTGTCATTGGCCTCTGTCAGAACGGTGGGATGCCGTGTTTTCTCGCGGGGCGTATCTCTGTTTTGTTCGCCGCCACGCGGAGCGAGTGGATGATCGAAGAGCGTGTTTCGGTGGGCGCGATGACGGCATCGACGTGCCCGTTCGCCGCGGCGATATAGGGATTGGCGAACTTCTCGGAATATTCACGCACCTTGCTCTTGCGCATCTCGTCGGGATTCGCGGCAGACTGGATCTCGCTGCGGAAGATGATGTTTGCGGCTCCTTCGGGTCCCATCACCGCGATCTCCGCCGTCGGCCACGCGAAGACGAAGTCCGCGCCGAGATGGCGCGAGCACATCGCGATGTATCCGCCGCCGTACGCCTTGCGGAGAATGACCGTGATCTTCGGAACTGTCGCCTCGCTGTACGAATAGAGGAGCTTCGCGCCGTGGCGAATGACGCCGGCGTGTTCCTGATCGACTCCTGGAAGATATCCAGGAAGATCGACGAGCGTGACGAGGGGAATGTTGAACGCGTCGCAATAGCGGATGAAGCGCGCTGCCTTGTCCGACGAATCGACGTCGAGCACGCCCGCCATGACGAGCGGCTGGTTACCGACGACGCCGACTGTCTGGCCTTCGATGCGGCCGAATCCGATGACGATGTTCGCGGCCCAGCGTTCCTGAATCTCGAGGAAGTCGGAACTGTCGACAATGGATCGGATGACGTTGCGGATGTCGTACGGCTTGTTCGCCTCGGGCGGTATGATGCGCTCGATATCGAACGTGACCTTCGGAAGCCGGGTCGTCAGCTCGAGCGCTGGCACCTTGTTGCTCCACGGAATGAAGGAGAGAAGGCGCTTGATCTGCTCGAGACATTCCAATTCGCTCTCTGCGAAGAAGTGTGCGTTTCCGGTGAGTTCGGTCTGCACTCTCGCGCCGCCGAGGTCTTCCATCGAGATCTCCTCGCCAAGCACGGTCTTGATCACTTCGGGTCCCGTGATGAACATCTTCGAGATCTTGTCGACGACGAAGACGAAATCGGTGAGGGCGGGAGAATACACCGCGCCGCCCGCGCACGGACCGAGGATCACGGAGATCTGCGGAATGACGCCCGAGGCGATCGTGTTGCGATAGAAGATCTCGCCGTACCCGGCGAGCGAATTGACGCCTTCCTGGATCCTTGCCCCGCCCGAATCGTTGATCCCGATGAGCGGCATCCCCATCTTCAGCGCGTGGTCCATTACCTTCGTGATCTTCCGCGCATGCGCCAGGCCGAGCGAACCACCCGCCACCGTGAAGTCCTGTGCGAAGATGCTCACGGGCCGGCTGCCGATCATTCCCGTGCCGGTAATGACACCGTCGGCGGGCAGCTGCTTCTTGTCCATGTTGAAGTCTTTGCACTTGTGCTCCACGAACAGGTCGTATTCATGGAAACTGTCCGCATCGAGCAGCTCCGTCACGCGGTCGCGTGCCGTGAGCTTGCCCATCGCCGTCTGTTTCTGGACGGCCTGCATACCCCCGCCCACGCTGAGGTTCACTTTTTTCCTGAAAAAATCGAGGAGCTTCGTTTTAATAGACACGATTGTATTCCTTCCTGTTTACGGTGTACACGGGTCGCTGTAAATATACATATTTTCACTTGAAAATGAAGCACTAACGTGGGATATTACATGGGACGGTATTTTCACTCATAACAATCCAAACCCCTCAGAACATGCCCGAACCACGATTTTTCGCATCGCCGTCGGCATTACGCACATGGTTCGAACGTCACCACGCTTCGAAACGGGAGCTTATCGTCGGGTATTATAAGATCGGCAGCGGCAAGCCGTCCGTCACATGGTCCCAATCCGTGGACGAGGCGTTGTGCTTCGGATGGATCGACGGCATCAGACGCTCGATCGACGATGTGAGCTATTGCATACGCTTCACGCCCCGGAAACCGACAAGCACATGGAGTGCGATCAACATCGCGAAGGTCGGCACACTGACGGCCCAGGGCCTCATGACGCCCGCCGGGATCGCGGCATTCGAGAGGAAGAAGGATCAGAAGTCCCGCATCTACACGTACGAGAACGGCACGATACGACTCGACAGGCCGTTGGAAATGCGCTTCAAAGCGAACGCCGGGGCGTGGAATTTTTTCTGCTCCCTTCCCCCCTCGTACAGGAAGACAACAACGGCCTGGGTCATGGCCGCGAAACAGGAAGAAACACGGCGGCGGCGCCTCGACACCCTCATCGCAGACAGCGCCCGGGGAGACAAGATCAAGCCGCTTCGCACACGCACCACAAAGCAAGCAGCACATTCATAGGATACAATGAGCGACACGCGTCTCTTTTCACTGCTTAAGACACATTTTGGTTTTGACCGCTTCATGCCGCTGCAGGAGGAGATCGTGCGCCACGTCCTCACCGGAAAGGACGCCGTTGTCCTTATGCCCACGGGCGGCGGGAAGTCGCTCTGTTATCAGCTCCCCGCGCTCGTGTTCGACGGCATCACGCTCGTCGTCTCTCCCCTCATCGCGCTCATGAAGGACCAGGTCGACGGTCTCACGGCGAACGGCATTGCGGCTGTCGTGATCAACAGCACCTTGAAAAGCGATGAGGCCGCGCGAATACGCGACGCCCTGCGGCGCGGCGAGGTGAAGCTCCTCTACGTCGCACCGGAACGCCTGGCGCTCGAAGGGTTCCGAAAATTCCTGCTCGGCCTGAAGATCAGCTGCATCGCCGTCGACGAGGCGCACTGCATCTCCCAATGGGGACACGATTTCCGCCCCGATTATCTGAACCTGAAAAATCTTCGCAAGGACTTTCCCACCGTCGGCGTGGTCGCCCTGACGGCAACCGCGACGCAGCGCGTGCGCACGGACATCGTCGAGCATCTGCACTTGAAAGAGCCGCGCATCTTCCTGTCCAGCTTCAACCGCCCCAATCTCCATTACGACATCCGTCCGAAGGACGGTGCGTTCGCGGAGCTTGTCCAACTGCTGCGCATGCCCCTGCACAAGGACCGCCCGGCGATCGTGTATTGCTTCTCGCGCAAGGAGACGGAGGACATCGCCGCGAAGCTCTCGGCGAAAGGATTCACCGCCGAGGCGTATCATGCCGGACTCGATGCCGGCGTCCGGCACGACATACAAGACCGGTTCATTCGGGATGAAACGCCGATCATCGCGGCCACTGTCGCCTTCGGCATGGGGATCGACAAGCCGGACGTCCGCCTCGTCGTCCATTACGCGCTCCCCGCATCTATCGAAGGCTACTATCAGGAGACCGGACGCGCCGGGCGCGACGGCCTGCCCGCATCGTGCGTGCTCTTCTATTCCTATGCCGACAAGTTCAAACAGGATTTTTTCATACAGAAAATCGAGGACGACGCCGAACGCAAACGCGCCGCGGAAAAGCTCAACCGCATCGTCGCATTCTGCGAAAGCCCAATGTGCCGAAGGAAATATCTGCTCGAATATTTCGGCGAGCGCCACGTTCAGGAGTCGTGCGGAGGGTGCGACCGCTGCGTCGATACGCGCGAAGAGTTCGACGCCGATGAGATTGGTCGCCTCGTGCTGGAATGCGTGGCGCGGACCGGCGGACGCTTCGGCGGCCAGTACATCACCGATATTCTGCGCGGGTCGGAGAACGACCGCATCTGCAGGAACAAGCACGACCGCCTGCCCGTGCACGGGAAAGGCAGGGCGTTCACCGATGCGCAGCTGCGTGAGGTCATCGCCGCATTGATCGGAAAGCGTATGCTCCGAAAAACGGAGTCCGAATACCCGGTCATCGAAATGACGGAATACGGGCGCGACTTCCTCGACGGCGATGAACACTTGATGCTGCCCCTGCTCCGCACCGCGGCCAAGGCAGAACCGAAGAAACACTCCGCCGGAAAGGAAACCGGGACGAAGCTTCAGGGCACATGGCATGCGGGCACGGTGAAGATGCCGGCCGCGGTGCACGCAGATAAAACGAAAACGCCGTTCATGCAGACGGAGACAATGGGTGGTGCAAGCGAGGCCCTGTTCGAGGAATTGCGCAAGCTGCGGAAACAGCTCGCCGATGTGCGCGGCGTTCCGCCGTTCGTCATCTTCGCCGACACGTCACTCCGCGAAATGGCGCGCCGCCTGCCGCAGGACGACGCTAGCTTCCTGGCCATCACAGGCGTCGGTCAGCAGAAACTGAAATGGTTCGGTCCCGCGTTCATGAAGAAGATCCGCGAGGTGCAGTCCCGCCGCTGAGCCCTTCACGCCGAGGGCGTGTTGCGCGCTGGGCTTCGTGTTGCGCGAACGGCGTCCCTACTTGATACGGCGCGATTTTGTTGTTATAATACACAACACCGTATTCACATACTCAATCAATACCCATATGCCAATAAAAGTCCGCGACGGATTGCCTGCGATTCTGCAATTGCAGGAGGAAAATATTTTTGTCATGAGCGAATCCTATGCGATCCATCAGGATATTCGCCCGCTGAAAATTCTCCTGCTCAATTTGATGCCCGAAAAAACGAAGACCGAGCTGCACATTCTTCGCCGCCTCTCGAACAGCCCGATTCAGGTCGAACTGGACCTGATACACCCCGCCACACACGAGGCGAAGAACACGGCCAAGGAACACCTCGAAACATTCTATAAGACGTTCGACGATGTGCGGGCGAACAAATACGACGGCCTCATCATCACGGGCGCGCCGGTGGAACACCTCCAGTTCGAGGAGGTCGATTACTGGGACGAATTAACGGGCATCATGGAATGGTCGCTCCATAACGTCACCTCGACGCTGCATATCTGCTGGGCCGCACAGGCAGGCTTATACTACCACTACGGCGTCAACAAGCATCCGATCGAGGCAAAGCAGTTCGGCGTCTTTTCTCACACGATTGCGAACAAGAACTGCCCGCTTGTCCGCGGATTCGACGACGAGTTCATGGCGCCGCATTCGCGGCACACAACCGTGCTGCCGGAAGACATCATAGACATCGGCGAACTGGAGATCATCTCCACATCGAAGGACGCCGGAATCTACATCGTCGTCTCGAAGAATGGAAAACACGTGTTCGTGACGGGTCACTCTGAATACGACGTGCTGACACTGAAGGAGGAATACGACAGGGACAAGGCGAAGGGATTGAACATCCGGATCCCCAAAAACTACTTCCCGAACGACGATCCGGCTCAAACGCCGCTAACGCTGTGGAGCTCGCATTCGAATCTGCTCTTCACAAATTGGATCAACTACTACATCTATCAGAAGACGCCGTTCAGGATCGAAGAAATAGAATGAGGGCTCCCACCGAGGCCCTCATTCTCACATCCACGCGGCGCGGAAGAACGACTCCAGCTTTCCCGGATCGAGCTTCCCGCCGCATCGCACGCCGCTGCAGAGGTCGATCCCGAACGGCCGGACCGTCTCGATCGCGGCACGCACATTCTCCGGCGTCAACCCTCCCGCGAGAAACACGGGCACGGGCGATCGTTCAACGATCGCGCGGCTAAGCGACCAGTCGTGCACACGCCCCGTCCCGCCAAGTTCCTTCACGCTCAGAAGCGGATTCCCGCTGTCCAATAACAATGCGTCGGCCTGCTCCGCCATGCGGAGGGCCTCGTCGACGGAGCGCTCGTCGCGAACGTGTATGACCTGGACGATTTTTACAGCCGGCAGCCGCCGCTTCAGGTCGGCGATCGTCCCGTCCGTCAGGTCGTCGACAAGCTGTATCGTGTTCGTGTGTGTCCGCGCGTGATGGATGCAGACGCCATCGACAGTCGTCTCGCTCGTGAGCAGGAACGAGGCGACGGGAGGCGGAAGCGCGCGCGCAATATCCCGGATCACGTCGTCGGGGATCACGCCGGGACCGCTGGGCATGTTCCCGACGAGTCCCAGCGCGGATGCCCCGCACGATACGGCAAACCGCGCTTCCTCAATGGAACTGATGCAGCAGATCTTTATTCTCGGTATCATGGGAGTCCGATTGTTGTCTCCACAATATACCGATTTACATTCTCCATCTCAACCCGATATACGCCGTGCGGCCGTAGACAGGCCCCCAGATGAGCGCACTGTCAAAATACCTCCCGTTCGGATTGGCTGCATCGAGGATCGGATGCGCCTGCCGGAAGTTCAGCAGGTTTTCGATGCCGAGATAGATGTCGAGTCCCGCAAAGAACGACCTCGTGATCTGCGTGTTCGCCAGGATGAAACTCGGCGAGACGCTGCTCGACTGCAGGCCGGCCGGATTCATGCCGGTATCGGGCAGCCGTTTTCGGCCGAACCATTGCAGCGTCAGGTCGTAGAGCATCTGCGCATCCCCTTCCTCTTCCCGTTCCGTCGAATACCCGAAGTTGATGAAGGCGCGGTGCTGCGCAACGAACGGGCGCTCGCGCAGCGCGCCGTTGATAGTCTGCCGCACGTCGTAAAAACGGTACGCGACGCGCGTCTCCAGCCGTTCGACAGGCTGAATGTTCAACTCCAGCTGCACGCTGTTGGAATACGACTGCCCGTTCAAATTGTAAAAATGGACCTGCTGCGCGTTCGCGTCGAGGTCGACGACGACCTGCTTGTCGAACACCGTCCGGTAGAAATCCACGGCGATTGTCGCCTCGCGGTACTCCCACATGAAATAATGCGTCACGTTCACGCCGAAGTTCGAGGCGACCTCGGGATCCAGTCCGTAGAGCGCCTGTGTGTTCGAGGGGATCACAGCGACATGGCGTGAGCTGGCGAAGTACGGCATGTTTTCGGCGAAGATGTTCGTCGTCCGCTGGCCGCGCCCGGCCACGGCGCGGAAGACCCAGTCCTCCTGCGGCGTGTAGCGCAGATGCAGCCGCGGCGTGAAAAACGCACCGAACAGATTGTGATCGTCCGCGCGGAACCCGGCGATCATCGAGAACTCGTCGCCCGGCGTGTACGTGTATTCGAAGAACGCCCCGGGCACCCGTTCGATACGCTGATAACGCGTGTGCCCGAACGTCTCGTCGTAGTTGTCGTACAGCATGCTCAGCCCCGCGCGAAACTTATGCGCCGTGTTATCGATGATCGACTGGTAGATCAGGTTGAGATAGCCGGCCCTCTCATTCGCAGAATAGTCGTGCGATGTGAAGAACGAGCCCTGACGATTGCGCGTCAGGGACCATTGCACGCCCAGGCTCTGATACGGCTTCCCCGGGAACACATACCCCGTCTTGCCCCAGATGCGCAGCTGATTCCCGTTCATTGCAAAGGCATATTCAGAGGGCCTGAGGCCGAGCGATGCCCTGTCGAGATCGTAGCCGTTCCTGGTCCCGCCCTGTTTTTCATCCTCAACGAACTGGATGCCGAACTGGCCTTCCAATGCTTCGTGGTCGGAGAAATGAAAGCGCTGGATGGCGTTGATGGTTTTATAGAGCGGCATGTCAAGGAAGTTGTCTCCGTTGCCGTCGATGACCTGACGCTGGGTGCTTGCATGGAGCATCGTCATGGAAGAGAGATTGTCGCTCAGGGGCGTCCGCAGATTCAGGTTCGCCTCCATCCGCTGCTCCTGGTTGCCGAATACATTGAAGAAGATCTGCTTCTCGTCCTCGGCCTGCGGCTTCCGCAATTCCACGTTGATCTGTCCCGTGATCGATTCGTATCCGTTGGCCACAGAGCCGACACCCTTGGACACCTGAATGCTCTCAATCCACGTGCCGGGTATATAGGACAGTCCGACGTTCGATGTGAGCCCGCGGATCGCGGGAAGGTTCTCCAGCGTGATCTGCGTATACGTGCCGGACAGACCGAGCATCTCGATCTGTTTCGTTCCGGTGATGGCATCCGTGAACGACACGTCGATCGACGGATTCGTCTCAAAGCTTTCCGACAGGTTGCAGCAGGCTGCCTTGAAGAGTTCCTTCTCCGTCATCACGAGCGTCTTCTGCGGCGACACATAATCCACGAACGTGCTCTGACGGTCGCCGACGATCTCCACCTCTGCGACCGCCTTCGCATCGGGTGCGAGGACGATCGTCACGGCAGACCGGCCGATGATCGAGACGGTGTCCGACACATAGCCGATGTAGCTTGCGACGAGGCGTGCGGTCGACGGATTCATAGGCAGGCGAAACACGCCTGCCGTGTCCGTGATCGTTCCATTAGCCGTTCCGAGCCAATAGACATTGGCTCCGACGAGGGGATGGAACGTCCCGTCATCCGTTTTTTCCTGCACAACGCCCGTCAGCTGTTGGGCGTTCAGCAGTGAAAAAAATGGAAGTACAAACAACAACATAAATTTCATCGCTTCTCCTTGATGGTTGGTGCGGACGAATTCATCCCTCCGAAACGCAAGGCGTTCCGGAAGGGATGGTCGATAACATGATTCTTCCGTCAGTGCGTCGTGTCAACGCCGCGATAGAGGCAGCATGCCGGAAGGGTCTCGTACACCGCATCAGCCGCCTTGTATTTTTCGGTGTCGTGTCCGACCGAGGCGAGGCGCCGCTGAAGCGAATCCGTTGTGATCTTTTCGGGGAGATAGGCGATCTTCAGCATCTTCGATTTCTTATCCCACTTTGAGAATTTTACCTCGGGGATCTTCATCGTTTTTTCGATGCGTGTCTTGCACATGCCGCAGATGCCCGAGACCTTGAACTCCGTTTCCTTGACGGCGTCTCCGGCGAATGCTGTGAGTGAGAGAAGGGCGAGAAGTGCGATTGTGATGAATGCGTTCGTTTTCATGGTGTTCCTCATGTAATTGACTGTGAGTGTTTAAATTGGACATGGCGATCCATCGCCGTGCTGTTCACACAGTGGGCATTAAATGCGGAATACCGAGTTCGCGATGCAGAGATCGTTGTTTGGAGGCGGGGAAAATTCCGAAGGAAGAAGTGCTGAAAATATCGATCCGTCGTACATCAGAGCAGCCGACGCTGCCGGCACTGCGACGTCGCTTGCCGTCAACGGCTGGACGACCGTTGCGGTGCGCGCCTGTTGTTCGTCATCGAGATGAACGGTGGTCAGCTCCGTCGTACAGCATTTATCCTCGGGCGCTTCGTCGCCGCAGCCGCACGGATCTTCGTACACCGCCGTTGCGACGGTCGTCTCCGATACGCCGCCGCAGGTATGCACGACGATGTTCAGGCCGACTGTGAGCGTCAGATACAAAGCGGCCAACGATATTGTCAGGATCTTTTTCACACTTGAAAGGTACAGAATTTCAAAAACAGACGCAATAGTCCGAATAACCGCCCCGTCTAAAACGCCTCTTCAATACGCGGCAACACGGCGCGCGCGTCTCTCCCCCGTGCCATCGATGTCCGGCGATTCTATCGCAGAAATCCAAAGCCGTAGAGGGAGAAATGCGGAATCACGGCATTTGTCAGGGTCAGCGTTCCGGCGGCCTTGTCGAATGCGATCGGGTGAGAAGGAATGACCTCGCACACGGCGTCGTCGATACAATAGAGATGCAGTACCGCACCGTCCGGCACCGCGGAGAGATCGAGGCCGCGCGCAGAGGCGCTGAGGACCGGGTCCGATAAAAATCTGTCGATACCGGGCGAGAATTCGACCGCGAATGTGTGGAGATGCAGGGACATGCTTATATCCGTCGGTTCGCTCACCGCTCCTGGCTCGAAATGAAGCGCTATCGCAATATCGACAATCCTTTCCCCCGCCCAATAGTTGTGCTGCAGAAGCACATCGGCCGCGTTCTCTCCGGTCACCGTCACGACGCGGGAAACTGCCGGCTTTGCCGGCAGCGTCCTCATCGAGTTCACGGGAAGCGGGATGAGCGCAACGTGTGCAAGAGGGATTTTATTTTCCGCGTGTCCGTGCGCCGCTCCCGTCAGGGAATCAGAAGCATCTGTAACGTCATGATCCATAGCAAAGAACTTTCAGCCTCGATTGATGAAGGAGGTAATATTGGAAGAATTTTCCATTAAAACAATTTCCCGGCGGCCCAACGGGGGAAAAGCGGTACCTGGAATAAAAAATTGATGTTTGTCCCGAATTACTTTATTTTAGTGGATTGTGAAATGAACGAACACATCCTCTCCCTTTACATCGACAACAATGAACACACTATTCCTGGCATTGGCTGCACAACTGCTGAAGCATCCCGTCATCATGAGGATCTCATTCATCGCCCTTGGCACGGCACTCCTCCTGACACAACAATCGACCGTCGAGGCGCAGGCACCCGGCGGCACGCTGAAGATCTGGTACAAGCCCAACGTTCCCCTCGGCATCGCCAAGGGAATCTTCCCGGGAAGGGTCGCGTGGGGCCACAATCCGCTCATCGCCTCATGGGATGGAAAGTCCGGCTTCTGGTGGGAAGACACCCACAACAATCAGTCGGGAACGGACAAGCTGCTCGCGCAGACGCTGTTCAGCCTCACCAATACCAGGAACGAGAAAATATCCTGGGATGCCTTGTTCCGATTCTTCAACAAGACGAAACGGAATGTCGACGCGGGCTATCAGGCCGGACAGAAAGTGACGATCAAGATCAACAACAACAACACAAATGGCCACGAGAACACCAATGAGATCAACGGCAACCCGCAGCTTGTGTTATCGCTCCTGAAAAGTCTGGTGAATGAGGCGGGCGTTCCGCAGGAAAACATCACCCTCGCCGAACCCAGCAGGTTCATCACCGATAACATCTACGACAAATGCCATGCGGTCTTCCCGAATGTGCACTACGTCGATCATACCGGCGGCGACGGACGCGAGCAGGCGACGTTCGTGAAAAATGCGATCCCCTACTCCATCGATAACGGGAAGGTCGCAACAGGGCTCGCCACGTGCGTTGTCGAAGCCGATTATATCATCAGCCTTGCCCTGATGAAGGGCCACGTCAGCCAGGGAGTGACGTTAAGCGCAAAAAATTTTTTCGGATGCACAGACATAGACGCCGACTGGCGCAAGAATGCCCACAGCAGCGGCTTCAGCCAGAACAGGGACGGCACACACAAGTATCTTGTATTCACCGACTTCCTCGGACACAAAGACCTCGGGGCGAAAACAATGCTGTTCCTGATCGACGGTATCTACGGCAATAAATTCGTCAACGGTGTGCCGGCCTTCAAATGGAAGCTTGCCCCGTTCAACAACGGCTGGCCGGGCAGCCTCTTCGCTTCACAGGACGGCGTTGCCATCGATGCGGTGGTGCTCGATTTCATCATTGCCGAATGGCCCGATGCGCCGGATATGATGTACAGCGATTACTCGAACATCGAAAGCGCCCTCGCCGACAATCCGCCCTCGGGCGCGGTGTACGATCCGGAACGCGACGGGACCAGACTGTCCAGTCTCGGCGCCTCGGAACACTGGAATAATGCGCGGGACAAGCAGTACTCACGGAATTTGAAGACCGGAAACGGCATCGAATTGATCTACAGGAAAGTGAAATGATGACACTCGTCAATCCACGCTATCTCGGCTTCGGATCGCTTCTGAGTTTGAAATGATATGAGTTGTTCGCGTTCAGGATCTCGTACGCCGGATTCTCCAGCAGCTTCATCATTTCGATCCCCGCAAGGAGCGTCGGGGCGTTGCCGAAGGTTTCGCCGTCGGATGTGGGCCGGGCGTAATAATACGTGATGTCGTTCGTGAACGTGGAACCGGCGCACGCCTTTGCCACGCGTCCGTCCTCCAGGATCATCTTCTGCAGCGCCATCCATCCCGTGACGGCGACGGTGCCGTACGAAAAATGCACCCACCCCTTGTTGATCCCCTTCGCGATCCCGTACACGAACATCGCCGACCCCGAGGTTTCGGTGTACGAATCGTTCTTATCCAGCAGATTGCGCCACAGTCCCGACGCATCCTGGCATTCGGCAAGCGACCGAATTTCCATTTGAAGATATTCGAGAATCTTTTCCCTCCCCTTGTAATTTTCCGGCAGCACATCCAGCAGCTCGCACATCGCCATCACGGCCCACCCGTTAGCGCGGCTCCAGTAGATCCGCGGATCATATGTCGTGTTCGCGTTCCAGCCGTGGTCGTACAGGCCCTTCTCGGGAATGAACAGCCGCCCGGACATGCCGAGCACCTGCTGCACAGCATCGTCCCAGTACTGCGTCTTCCCCGTGAGCTTCCCCATCTGCGCCAGGAACGGCACGGACATGTACATGTCGTCCGTCCACAGCGACGACGGCTGCGGCCGGTGCCGGGCCAGTGTGCCGTCGTCCAGCCTGTAATGCGTCCGCGACAGGTACGCGTCGACGGTGTCGATCCATGCCCTATAGCGGGCGTCGTTGTGATGCCGATATGTCTTGATGAGCGCGGCCCCGATCGATCCGCAATGATCAAGCGAGTACATGCGGATCATCTTCCCATACCCGTAACTCTTCGGACCGAACCGTGCGGCCTGCCGCTGGAAATACGGAAGATTGTCGAAGATAAAATCGTAGTTCCGCACGGCGTAGTCGATGTACGACGTGTCCTTCAGATATTCCGTTGCCGCGCCGAGCGCGCCGAAGAGCACGCCGTTCGTGTATTCCCAGTTCGTGTATGAATTGCTGCCGATGTCATTGCCGGCGTTCGGATCGACGGTCGAGAAATCTGTGATCTCCCTGCCTGTCTTCACGTCGACGATCCTGTACACTGTCGACCGGACGTAATGGTCCTTGATCTTCTGCACGGCCGAACGGATCTCCTCTTTTTTCGGGAGGTCGAATCCGGGAGCGGAGACATTGTCACGGAACCGTTCCTGCTGCGAAATCGAAACGCCATGAAAGATCAGCGCCGCCGTAGCGATCGAAAGTATTATCTTCATACAGCATCCTTCTATAGAAATTTTATTGAAGCAGGAGCAGTTTTTTCGTCGACACGAATGTGCCCGCGTGAAGCGTGTAAAAATATATTCCGCCCGCGATACCCGACGCGTTCCACGACACCGCATAGCTTCCCGCCGGCATCTCTGTATTCACGAGGACGGCCACCGTGCGGCCGAGCAGATCGTACACAGTCAGCCGCACCCTGGTCATCGAGGGAAGGTGAAACCCGATCGTCGTCGCCGGGTTGAATGGATTGGGGTAATTCTGGAAGAGGTAAAACTCCGACGGCGTACCGACTGCCGTTACCGCCGCGCTCGTGCTCGTCCCTGTTTCGAAACAACCGAGATCGGGCTTGCTGCCGTTATACGGCAGACCCACCGCCGCGCCCGCGTCCACAAAGGCGCTCGTGGACCTGAGATGCATGAACTGAACATCGGGCAGGCTTCCATCCGCCTTGCGGGGACCGCGAACACCGGCTGTATCCACAGACAGAAAATCGCCCTCCGTCGCGCCGGTGAACGGGGCGGACCAGCTGTTCGCCGCCACGATCGCATTCGGGACGCCCGCCAGCGTGACGCCGGGTGACGCAAGCGAGATGCAGTTCTTCACCGTGAGCGTCGATGTCACACGGATGAATCCGGGAATTGCATAATTGTACGATCCGTTCCGATAGCCCGTGCAGTTCAGCAGCGTCATCGATCCGCGATCGTTGTTCTGATCGAATCCCTTCACCTTGTTGTCGAAGGCGAGACAGTTCGTCAGGATCATCCTGTGCCGGAGGCTGTCGCCGTTGCTGATTGAATTTTTGGCGTCACCGCCCCCCATCTTGAATCCGTTGCCGTTGCCTGTGCCCGCGCGTCCGTTTGCGAGATAGCCGTTGGCGAAGCACCAGGAGTTTTCGATGACCGTCGTCATCGTGTCCTTCCCGGCCACCGGCTGCGACGGACGCACATACCCGTCCCAGCCGTCGTCCGAATTCTGCCACGCGCGGCATCCGTAAAAATAATTGTACGTCCCGTTGTCGAGCTTGGGCGCGAAGCCGTCCGCATTGCCGTCGTAGCTGGATGCGCTGCTCGAGTCGCGATTGGCGTAGGCGTCGCAATTGATGATGCGATTGTACGAGCCGAGATTCGAGATCTGCAGTCCGGTGTTCCGGTTTTCGAAGAAGGAACAGAATTCAACGATGTTGTACCACCCGCCGTTGATCTGCATTCCATTGTGCGGCGCTCCTTTGATGTCGATCCCCCTGATATACCAGTACCTGCCGGTCAGCCGTATCCCGTCCGCCGACCCGCTCACGCGCGGAGTGCCGATGGAGGAAAAATCGAGCAGCGGGCGTTCGCCGGGATACGCGAGCAGACAGGTGCGCCTCGTCGAATCGACCCCGCCCGACGACAAGCCGATTTGCGCTGTTGTGATGTACGTGCCGCCGCGTACATAGATCGTGTCGCCCGGCGTAAGCTTGCCGACGGCTGTTGCGATCTTCGCAAGAGGCTGCCCGATCGACAGTCCGGTGTTCGCGTCGCTTCCGTTCACAGCGACAAAGTACGTCTTCGGCTGCGATACAGCCGTAAGGATCGCTCCGTGAAGAAGCAGAAAAATAATGCAGACACGTAAGGACGCGCGTGATTCCATTGTAGATACCCGTTTCGTTATAGAAGACATGACACTCATTTGATGAACAACATTTTCCGCACCTCCACGGAGCGTGCGTGCGGCGCGTCGAGGCTCGCCGCGTCGATCCGGTAGAAATAGAGGCCGGACGAAACCGTCGCCTTCCATTCCGCCTCGTGCCACCCCGCCGTTTGTTCTCCATCCACAAGGTTCGCCACAAGCTGCCCGAGCGTATTGAAGATCTGCAGCGTCACGCTGCTGTTCGTCGGGAGTCCGTAGCGTATGACGGTGGACGGATTGAAGGGATTCGGATAATTCTGTGCGAGTGAAAATTCGGCGGGCAGCCGCGGCGGCGCCGCATCCCCGCCGATCGCGGTGGGCGCTGCGGTTTCGAACGCGCCGAGATCGGGTGCCGTGCCCTGATACGCGATCCCTTCCACAACGGTGCCCTTGTCGATGAGCTTCGATGTGCCGGGCTTGATGCGCATGAAAGGAAGGGTCGGCAGACTGCCGTCCGGATTGCGGGGACCGCGCACTCCCGCCGTGTCTGTCGACATGTAGTCGGCTGCCGACGTCCGATAATCGCTCGTTGTCATTGCGCCGCCGATCATCTGGCACGGAGCATACTGCGAATGGTCCGCATCCAGACCGTCCGACACGGCGACATTGTTGATGTGCGTGAGTGTTTT
>JAVBYH010000001.1 GCA_030824175.1 Bacteroidota bacterium
GACGGAGGGTATCTTGAGCGCGCGCGCGAAAAGCGCCGCATGGCTCGTGTTGCCGCCGGAGTCCGTGGCATACCCGAGCACTTCATTGCGGCTGAAGAGAATCGTGTCGGCCGGGGTGAGGATCTGCGCGACGACGATTGAATGGTCGTCGAAGCGCGAAAATATTTTTTCGTGCTGAATGTTGCGAATGACGCGGTTCTTAACGTCCTCGACGTCGTGCACGCGTTCGCGCATGTACTCGTCGGACGATGAGAGCATCACCTGCTGGTATTTCGTGATCTCCCCGTGGACGACGAATTCCGAATTCTTCCGCTCCTTCTCGATGCGGTGGTAGATCGTATCGAAGAGGATCGTATCGTTCAGTATCATGATCTGTGCCTCGAAGACCTTGGCCTTGTTGTCGCCCATCTTCTGTTCGGCGAGCGAGAGGATCTTCTGCAGCTCGGATTCCGAGCGGGCGACGGCGTTCTTGAGACGGAGGATCTCGCGTTCCACATCCTCCAGGGCGATCGTCTTTTCCTCGATGCGGGGAACGTGTTTCTCGAAGACATATGCGGGTCCCATCACGATGCCGGGAGCGGCCGCGATGCCGTGGAGCACTATTTCGTCGTGTGAGTTCATACTGTTCATAGTCGTCCGTTAAACCTCGTCAAAACCGCGGTCGAACAATCCCACGATCGACTCGGCTGCCAATTGTTCATCAACGCCTTCGAACCGAAGGATGAGCTGCGAGCCCTGTTCGGCCGCGAGCGTCATGACGCCGATGATGCTTTTCCCGTTGATTTCAAATCCGTCTTTGATGATGAAAAATTCCGATTTGAATTTTGCCGCCAGTTTCACGACTGAGGCCGCAGGCCGCGTGTGCAGGCCCGCCCTGTTTCTTATCGTTACGTCTCGTTCAATCATGCGTGGTTTCTGTTTCGTCTCACTAGTTTAAAAATGGCGGTTTAAGAGCATGTCGGACAGCCAATAGAGCATAGCGCGCGCCGGCGTCTCGGGAAGTTTTTTCAACAGCGACGTGGCGCGGGCGATATCCCTGTCGATCGCCGTCTTTGCGACGGCAAGGGCGCCCGTTCGTTCGTAGATCTCGCGCACACGGCCGACATTCGCAAGCGCCGTGCCCGATTTGTCGATGACGGATTGGAGCATCTTCCTGTCTCCTCCCCTGGCGCATTCGAGCGCCTTGAGCAGGAGGAACGTCTTCTTGCCTTCCACAATGTCCCCGCCGATTGTCTTGCCGAACGTCTTCTCGTCGGCCACGACGTCGAGCAGGTCGTCCTGGATCTGGAATGCGCGGCCGATCAGCTCGCCGTATGTGCGGAGCGTGCGCACGTTCTGCGGCGAACCGTTGCCGATGACGGCGCCGATCTCCGATGACACGGAGACGAGCTTGCCGGTTTTCTTGGCGATCATGAGCATGTATTCGTCGAGCGTCACGTCGCGGCGCGATTCGAAGATCTTGTCGTACGCCTGGCCCTCGCAGACCTCGATCACGCCGTCGGTAAAGAGATCGGCGACGTGGGCGATCGCAGGCGTCTTCGTTTTCAACAGGACCTGATAGGCCACCGCGACGAGCGCGTCGCCCGTAAGGATGGCCACGTTCGAATCCCATTTCGTATGCACAGTGGCGCGGCCGCGGCGCGCGGCGGCGTTGTCCATGATGTCGTCGTGGACGAGGGTGAAATTATGGAGCACTTCGATCGCAATGGCGGCGTTGAGCGCCTGTTTGGCCGTGCCGCCGACCGCCTCGCACGAGAGCATCACGAGCAGAGGCCTGATGCGCTTGCCTCCCGCGTCGAGCACGTATTGGGCGGGCTCGTAGAGCGACGCGGGATCCTTTTTCCTGATAAGCAGCGCAAGCTGCCCGTCGATGAGCTGCTTGTAGCGGCTGTATTTCTTCTCTAATGGCGTCATGTGTTTTTCTGTGCTGCTGCGTGTCTTTGCATGTTGTAGGGCGAGATTTATCTCGCCCTACTGTAGTGGCGTATTGCATACGCCCCGGTTCCGCTGTTCGGTCTTACGAAATTCTCCTCATCTCCGCCTTCTGCAGCGCCTTCACCGACGCCGAACCCGTCAGAAACATCGCCCCTTTGCATTGGCGCATCCACGCGTCGAGCATCGTGTGCAATTCCTTCTGCCCCTCCTCCATCAGGCACTTAAGCATCGGCCGGGCACTGGCAGCGAGATCCGCGCCGAGGCCGATGGCCTTTGCGCACTCGATGCCGTTTGTGATGCCGCCCGATGCGATGAGCGTAAGCGAAGCCGATCTCCCTTTCAATGCCGCTACTTCCGTTATTGCATCCGCGGTCGGGATGCCCCAGTCCCAGAACGGATCCGAGGCGGTCTTTTCAACCCCGCGCAGGATCTCCACTCCCGCCCAGCTCGTGCCTCCGGCCCCGGCGACATCGATGATCGTCACGCCGGCGTCCATGAGCCGTCTGGCGGCTGATGCGGAAATTCCCGCACCGATCTCCTTCACGATCACCGGGATCCCGAGATGCGCAACAAGCATCTCGATCCCCGAGAGCACACCGCGGAAATTCGTCGAGCCCTCCGGCTGGAGAAATTCCTGCAGCGGATTCAGATGCACGGCGAAAGCGTCCGCGCCGATCATGTCCGCGAGACGCTGCACGACACTCGCATCGCGCATGCGTGCGACTTCCGACGCGCCGATGTTGCCGACGATGGGAATCCCCGGCGCCGCTGTTCTCACGATGCTGAACGAGGAATGATATGCCGTGTTCTCGATCG
>JAVBYH010000087.1 GCA_030824175.1 Bacteroidota bacterium
CGCGGCATGGAGCGGCAGGCCGTAGCGCTTTTGGATCGCCTTCACGAAATGGGCGCACAGCTGGTCGATCTGCTTCCCGGAATTGATGACGTGCGAGACCTCGAGCAGCGCGGCGCGCTGCATCTCTTCCTGCTTCTGGTCGCTGATGTCCTGGAAGAAGACGGAGATCCCCTTCTCGTTCGGATACACGCGAATGTCGTACCATTTTTCATACCGGGCATCGCGGTAGGAGCTGATGAGCGACTGGAATGACTTCGTCGTCATCGCCCGAGTGTAGCATTCGCCGATCTCGTCGTGTTCCGCGTTCGGAAAGATCTCGAAGACGTGCTTGCCGATGACATCCGCGCGGATGAATCCGGTTCCCTCCTCTGCTGCGTGGTTCCAATATGTAAAACGATAGTCGTTGTCCAGCGCGAAAAATCCGCCGGAGATGCTTTCGAGAATTTCAACGGTCTGCAAATTAATGTTCCTTCTTCATTGTGGTGTTCGCGTGTGAGGGGGTATGAATCCGCGGTATGTGTCGTATTGCGAGTCGTAAAACACGATGTTGAACGCCGCGTCGCGCAGCGTGCCGCCGGAGGGATACAGGTAGAATTCGGCGATCGTGTCGGTCGCCTCCTTCGCGAGGAGGCCCTGCTGCGTGTAAAAGCGGACGGTGTAGAAGCCGAGTGTGTACGGCGCCGTCTCGAGCTGCGCGTGGAGGTGCGCCTCGGAAAAAATGAACAGGTCGTCGGTTCTCGTCATAGCCCCAGCTCGGCAAGTGTGTCGTGGCGGATGAGCATCAGTATCTGCGACTGCTGAATAATGACATACGATTCGCCGTCGTACTCCAATTCTATGCCCGCATCTCTCAGGAAGAGCGCGTAGTCGCCCTCCTCGGCCTGCAGCGGTATGTACTTCACGGGATCCTTCGTTCCCGACTCCCACGGCTCCTGGTCCATGAAATTCGGATTCACGATGGGGTATCCCGGACCGACCTTGGCAATATACCCGCTCTGGACCTTGTCCTTCTCCTTCACGCCCGGAGGCAGATAGAGACCGTGTGAGATCGTGTCCTGGTTCTTCTCAGGCTGGATCAGCACACGGTCGCCGACGAGGATAATTTTCTTCTTGGAGGTGGAATTCATAGGGAATATTTTGTTCATTTGAAAGGAATATACTAAAATATTAGGAATGATACACGCCGATGCGCGCGACGCAGGCACATAAAATTTACGAAGGGCTTGAAGTATGAACTTTGGTGCGCACTTTGTTATACTCCTGCTTGTATCGATGCTTCTGGCCGGACCGATCGGCCCGCAGCACTGCATGGGGCAGGAGATCGAACTGGTGGAATCCATCCCCGCGGGGACGGTGCTCGACAACGCGGATCTGCGCAACACCGGCGTCGTGTGGAAGGAGATGATCGGCCGCGCGAAGCGGTCGCTCGAGATCGAGCAGTTCTATATTTCGGACAAAAAGGGCGAGGCGCTGGAGGGCGTCATCGCCGCCGTGCGCGCAGCGGCCCGCCGGGGCGTGCGCGTGCGCATCATCGTCGATGCGAAGATGCACAAGACGTACCCCAATCCGACGGACACGCTGGACACGGAAAAGAACATCGAGTGCCGCAGGATCGACTTCGGGAAGATCGCCGGCGGCGTGCAGCATGCGAAGTTCTTCATCGTGGACGGCCGCGAGGTGTTCTTCGGAAGCCAGAACTTCGACTGGCGCGCCCTCGACCACATTCACGAGCTGGGCTTCCGCATTCGCCATGCCGACGCGGCGGCATTCTACCGGTCGATCTTCGAGGCGGATTGGCAGCTTGCCGGCGGGACACCGCTCGCGGATCTGCACTGGAACACAGCTCTCTTTGCGGCGCCCGCGCGCATCGTCAGACAGAAGAAGGACACGGTCGTGTTCTTCCCGACGTGCAGTCCGATCGGCGCGATCCCCGATTCCGCACACTGGGATGAAACGAACGTGCTGCGGCTGCTCGACGGGGCGCGCACAACTCTCGTGATGCAGTTCCTCTCCTACTCTCCCGAAGCGCGCAAGCAGGGCGAGCGATTCGAGTTGACCGAAGCGATCCGCCGCGCCGCCGCGAGGGGCGTGTCCGTGAAGATCCTTGTGGCAGACTGGCAGAAGGACACGCGCGCGGAGCAGGCACTGAAGCGGCTCTCCGAACTGAAGAACGTCGAGTTACAGTACTCCGCGATCCCCGAATGGGACGGCGGCTATGTGTCGTTCGGCCGCGTGGAACACTGCAAATACATCATCGCCGACGCACGCGCCTTCTGGCTGGGCACGAGCAACGCCGAACGCGGATATTTTTACGAATCGCGCAATCTGGGGGTGATCGTACAGAACACAAGGCTCGCGAAGAGGCTGACGGATATTTTTTACAAGAGCTGGAGCGGACCATACACCGAGCCCATCAGGTCGGGCGTGACGTATACGAAACGAAAACACGACGGAGAATAAACCGTCTTTCCATGCACACACTTCATCTATCGCACCCATACATGAAAAAATTTTCCGTCGCTATTCTGGGCTGCGGCACCGTTGGAAGCGGCGTCGCAAAGATCCTGCTGGACATGCAGCCGATGCTCTCCGCGCGCGCCGCACATTCAATCACGGTGAAAACCATTGTCGATCTCTTCCCCGCGAAAAGTGCGCGGGCGTATAACATTCCCCTTTCGTTGTTTTCGGGCGGCGGAAAAGACCTTACAAAGGAAGAAGCCTCCGCGTACATCACGGAGGTGATCAACGACAGCGAGATCGATCTTGTCGTGGAGACGATCGGCGGCACGAGCGAGTACCTGTACTCGGTGATGCTTGCCGCGGTGAACGCGAAGAAACATCTCGTGACGGCGAATAAGGCGATGCTCGCCGAAAAGGGAGCCGGTCTTTTTGCCGCGGCAAGGGAACACAACGTGACACTCGGATACGAGGCGAGCGTCTGCGGCGCGGTCCCCATCATCAAGGCGATACGGGAATGTTTCACCGGAGACGAGGTGCAGGAGATTTCCGGCATTATGAATGGCACGAGCAATTATATCCTGTCGCGCATGGAACATGACGGACTCGACTTTCAGACGGCATTGGCGCTGGCGCAGAAAGCCGGATACGCCGAGGCCGATCCGACACTCGACATCAGCGGCGGCGACGCGGCGCACAAACTCGTCATTCTGATGAAACTGGCGTTCGGTGCGGATGTGCGCTACGCCGATCTGCAGAAAACCGGAATCCAGACGATCGCGAAGGAGGACATCGATTTTGCCAACGAGATGAACTGCTCGATAAAGTTGATATGCCATGCGAAGAAGAGCCGGGGAAAAGTATTTGCCGCCGTCATGCCGATGATGGTACACCACGACAATTTCCTCTCGAAGGTGCACGGTGCCACCAATTGCGTGGAAGTGCGCAATGCGTATTCAGGAAAGCACTACTTCGTCGGTGCCGGAGCGGGAAGCCTTGAAACAGCCAGTTCCATCGTCGGCGATATTGTGTTTGCCGCCCGGTACGGAACCGCGGTCGAAAATATTCCGGCCTCAACGCCGCACACGCTCGCCGACGCCGAGCACAGCGAGTTCGCCTATAACATCACGTTCTCCACCGAGGACCGTCCCGGCATCACGGGATTGATCACCTCTGCCATTGGCGACCAGCACATCAACATCGACACGGTGAGCCATAACCGGCACAACACGAAAAACGCCGTTTTTTCGGTCGTCACAATGCCGTGCACGCTCCATCAGATCAACGGCGCGATCGCCGCGATAAACGCCAAGGCACCGGGATTGCTCGCCGAAGAACCGAAGATCATTCCAATTTTACACTAGCCAAGAGCGGTCACCCGGGGGCTCGCGGAGGAAGACATGACACATGTGGAGCAGCATAAGATGATTCTCGCACTGCGCGATGCCGCGCCGCGCATGACGCGCGAGGAACAAACGCGGTTCGCAATGTATGAGAAGCGGGACAGGGACGACGAGGAATTGGACGACCTCTCGCGCGAACGCATGCAATCGATGCACGAAAAATATTGCGCCGCGAGCACGAAGCAGGCGATGGACGACAAGTGGAAGAAGTTATTTAAATAAAAAAGGGCGAGCTAACAGCTCGCCCTACAAAAAACCAAATCAACAGCCGCCGGCGATCTTCTTCACGATCTTCACGACCTTCGGCTTGTTCTTCGCATCGGCGATGAGCTTTGCGATGGCAGGCGAGGCACGAAGGCGGAAGCGGTCCGTGTCCGCGGTCTGATCGTCGCCGATCGACGCGGGCGAGCGGTAGCGGAGGATCGACGCCTCGAACTCCGCAAGCCCCCCCTGGAGCACGAACGTATTTTCGACGCCGAGCGCCTGCGCCACGGCATCCGCCCTTCTCGCATCACGTTCTGTATCCGCGATGAGGACGCGGCGCTTGTTCCGCGCCGCCAGCATCGTGTTCCATTCCTTCGAGAACATCGTCTCCGCCGTAATATTCACCGCGCCCGGGAGCGTCAGCTTGTCGTACCGGTCCGCGCTTCTGACGTCGATCACCTGGAGCTCGGGGTCCTGATCGAGCAGCCTGTATGCGAGCTCGTCGCTCGTCATCATGCGGCTGGCCTGCGTTTGAAGGTAGGCATCGTCCGATGCCTGCGCGAGGATGGCCGATTTCCGGTCTGGTGTGAACAGGAGCAAAACGCCGATCGCGACGGCAGCGCCCGTGAAGAGCGTATACTGCTTCCGCAGGCGGGTCGGGATTTTTTCCGCGCGGTGCGTCACTTTCCGTTCGATCCAGTCGGTCGCGTAGAAGGCGCCGAGCGCCGCGAGCACAAGGAAGAGTGCGAACGCACCCTGCGTCATGCCGAGCGAGTTGAACACCCTGAGGTCCCCGAGATAACTCCCCTTGTAGAGGCCTTCGAACGCCGTATACCCTTCCGCGAAGACGAGGACGCCGAGGAGCGTACCGCCGAGGAAAAACCATGCGTCGATCTTGCCGATGGCCGCGCCGGCGACGCTCGTGCCGGGGCAGAAACCGCCGATGATGAATCCCACTCCCATGATGGCCCCGCCGACGATGGCAGCCCAGAGGTAGGTGGGATTGATATAGATCATCTCCATGTCCAACAGGCCGAGATACGCGAGGAGGATGGAGCCCGCCATAGCGGTGACAGCAGCCGTGAAGAACACGCGGAGCACCGTGAAGTCGTAGCCGTAGAAGACGCCGGCAAGCTTGCGCGACGACGAGAATCCGGCCTGTTCGAGCACGAAGCCGAACGCGATGCCGATGAGGAGTGCGACGATGTAATTGAGTTCGTTGCCTATGACTTCAGGTACTAATGGTCCCATGAGTGTGCTCTCGAGTGAAAACGATCGTTGTGTTAGATCCAGAATTTTCTAAAAAAATATGCGACGACGTAGCCCGTGCCGAAGATGGCGAGCATCGTGATGAAGCCGCCGGTGGAAAGCACGGCCATGCCGCTGAGCGCAGCGCCGCTCGTGCACCCGCGCGCGAATTGTGCGCCGAGGCCGAAGAGCAGGCCGCCGAGGCTCGCCATCGCAAGGCGCACGCCGCTGCGCACGCGCGGTCCCTTCTCGACGGTGAACCCGAGCCGGTCGGAGATGAGACCGGAGAGGAAGCCGCCGATGATGACGCCGACGACCTCGAAGACGAGCCAGGATTTCAGCGGACTCTCGGGGTGTTCATTCGTGTATTCGGTGTAGAACTTGGCGCCGGAGGCGTGCGCCGGCGCGACGGTTTCGACGCCGGAGATAAGGACACTCTTCATCGCCCCGCTCGCGCCGAGGCCGCGTCCGGTGACGTAGATCGTCGCAAGAAGCACCAGCCCGAGCAGGAAGCCGGCGAGGTACGGGTTCATGTATGTCGTGGATTTTTCCATATGCTATCTCTTTTTTTCCGGTAGTTAGTGTTTTTCGTCTTCGAGCTCTTCGTAGCCGGTGACCATCGCCTTGAGGTTCGAGGTGATTGTGTGTCCGGTGGTGATGAGGTACAAGTGCACGATCACAAACGAGACGAGTGCGAACGCGCCGATCGTGTGGAGCACGGCGACGGTCCCCAGGTCGAAGATCCGGATGGACTCGATGCCGTATGACTGCGGGTAGCGGTAATACATATAGAGCAGGCCGGACATCACCATGACGGGAATGACGAGGATCTTCAGGCCGAGGTAGACGAGGCGCTGGAGCGGATTCAGTTTGCTCAGCGCGGTCTTCTGCGTCGGGTGAGGGGCGTTGCGGAAGATGCCGTCGAGATAGTACGCGATCTGCTCCCGCAGGTTCGCCGCCGTCGGCAGGTACTGCTTCCATTCACCCGTGGTGAAGTGCCAGAAAATGGCGAACACGATGAGCACAATGAATCCGATCGCGGCGTTGTTGTGGTAATGCACGGCATTCTCGAATCCGAAGAATGTGAGCGACCCGTGGATCTCGAACCCGGTGAGGCCGAGGAAGAAAATGAGCGCGGACTGCGTCCAATGCCAGAAGCGGTTGAAGCGTTTATAGACGAGTTGTTTTTTCATGTGTGTGTGTTCTTTATCCTGGTCGCAGGCACAGCGCCGTGCGCGCGTGCACCGAGTGTGCACGCCGGCGGCGGTCCCGATTATTTTCTTTTTTTGTGCGCGGCGAACCTCACCGCCGCATGCCCGATCACGCCGAGTAATGACAGGACGATGAGCACCTTGCCGAAGAGTTCGACGCCGGCGTTATAATCGCGTCCCGGCATGTAGAATCCCTTCAGCGCTGCCAGGCGGCCGTTGTCGCGCGTATGGCACTCGGTGCACTCGACAGATTTTTCCTTTTTCGACACCATGTGGTTGATGGGCCAGTACATCTCGGTGTTGACGAACGTGTACTGTCCGCTGTAGGGCAGGTGCGCTTCCTTCATGCCCGCGGCGGCCGCGGTATTCCAGTTGAAATCCTTCCAGAACGCGCCGTCCCCTTTTTCGGGGGCGAAGAGTTTGGGCTGGATGAGCATCTTCGTGACCGGATCGTAGATCTGGCGAGCGCGGTGGATCTTCACGGGGATGATCTTCGAGTCCCTGTCTTCGTACGAGCCGTTGAACGAATTGATGCGGATCACCTCGTTTGTATCGACCTTGTCGCCGAGGAGGTAGTGGTTCGCCGTTCCATTAAACCAGGCGTATTCGGGTTCGACGTTCTTCTGCCAGACGAACGAGCCCTTGATCGACATGTATGCGTGGTTGCCGTCTGCATCCTCTTCGTTGTAGGGTTCGCCGTTGCGCAGGCGGCCTGCGGTGGACCAATCCCACGACATTTTCGTGGCGTTCACCTTCGCATAGACGGGGATGTGGCATGTCTGGCACGCGACCTTCACCGTGTGCTGGTTGATGACGTCGTTCGTATGCGGCCGGTCCGTGTGGCACTGTTCGCACGTGGAGCGGTTGCGGTTCATCGACGAGAGCGAGTAGACCTTGCCCGCCATTACATGGTTCTTCGTGACGTGGCACGCGGTGCACTGGAGGTCGACGCCGTCGGAGGCCATGTGCACGTCTACGTCCTTCGTCGGATCGAACATCGACATCTCGAGATCGCCGTGCTTCACATTGTTTCCTCCGCCGCCGTAGAAATGGCACGTGCCGCAGTTCGACCGCAGCGGCTGCCCGACGTGCTGGGCGATCTCGTTCAGGTTCACCGACGGATCGGGGGCGCCGCCCTGCTCCGTCGCCTTCTTATATTTGCCGGAGTTGTCGTGGCAGGCCATGCAGTCGACGTACGACGGGTCGTCGTAGCTGAAATCCGGATTCGCCATGCCGAAGCCGATGTGACACTTGGCGCAGCTCTGTTCGTTGCTCTGCGTGCCGATGCAGAAATTATTCAGGACGTTCTTCTTGCCGATCGTGCGTATGCCGCGGCCGGGGATGTATTCCTCGCGGGACCAGTTCCAGTGGGAGGATTTCATGACCTCCTTATGGCGCTCGGTATGGCACGAATTACAGGCCTCGGTGACCTGCTGCGGAGTCGAAAATTTTACCTGGAGGGCGGCGAGTTTGCTGTGATCGACCGACGGCACGTGCTTCTTCGAATATTTCAGCTTCAGATCGGCCACAGGGTGTGGAACGTAGGGTTTCGTCGCCTGGAGGATGATCGCGACCAGGAGAAACACGGCAATGATCGAGAAAATAATGAGGGATTTTTTCATGGATTTTCGGGGGTTTTACGTAAAAACACGATTGGACGCACTTAGCTAGAAGTGAGATGCACGAATGTATGAAAAGATTCACAGAAAGCAAAAAATAATTTGACATTCAGCGGTCAAATATTTACTTTCAACTGAGTACTTACACACACGTGTCGGGGAGGTAGTGCATGAAGAGTGTAACGCCGGCAATACCCTGGGTCGAAAAACTGCCCTTTCGGGTCTTCGAGACCCGCACCAGCGAAAACATCCCATCCGCCCAAACGGGCAGCGATAAACGGATATTTAAATTCATGTGCGGTCAGATCCGCACGTCGGCGAGCGCCGATCCTCCCGAGGAGGCGGACGGCGACATTCCGCGCGCCAACACGTCGCGCCGCCTCTTCTGCAGCAAGTTCATCAAGGTGCATATGCTTTAAGGAATCATGCAGCACCGATAGAACCGATTGAATGGAATGGAAAAAGTTTGTATATTTATGTGATAGTAAAAAAAATGTTCACGCGCTTCTGCCGTGAACATTTTTCTTTTAAAACATCGGCACGGAATACATTCCGACCGACACCACACACAATGCTGCGGGTATTCATGAGAGCAAAACATCTCGACACAATCACCGGCCTGTTCGTCGCCGTGCTGCTGATCTCGAACATCGCATCGACGAAGATCGTGGAATTTTTCTGGTTCACATTCGACGGCGGGACCATCCTCTTCCCTCTCAGCTATATCTTCGGCGACATCCTGACGGAGGTGTACGGCTACAAGGAATCGCGGCGCGTGATTTGGATCGGTTTCGTGAGCGCGCTACTCATGTCCGTCACGCTCATCATCGTCGGGGCGATGCCCGCTGCGCCCGACTGGACGTATCAGGACTCGTACGACAAGATCCTCGGCCTGACGCCGCGGCTCGTCGCGGCCAGCCTCATGGCATTCTGGTCGGGCGAATTTTCGAACTCGTTCATCCTCGCGAAAATGAAGGTGTGGACGAAGGGAAAAATGCTCTGGAGCAGGACCATCGGGTCGACGGTTATCGGGGAGTTCGTGGATACGTCGATCTTCGTGCTCGTCGCATTCTGGGGCGTGCTGCCGAACGAGCTGCTGGTGACGATCATCTTCTCGAATTACATCTTCAAGACCGGCATCGAGGTCCTTTTCACACCGGTTACATACAGGGTGGTGGCATGGCTGAAGCGGGCCGAGGAGCAGGACGCGTTCGACGCCGACATCAATTTCAATCCCTTCAAGTACTCCGCCGATAAATAGCACCGAACCGACGGAGCGTCACCGGATCCTGAACACGCGCGAAAGGCTGCGGAGCTTGTCGAGCGAGCCGAGGAGGACGAGGGCCGCCGCTCCGATGAGGAACACGCTGCTGAAGATGCCCTTCGTTTCGGAGACGACAGGCAGGAACACCTCCCTGTTACGCGCGGCGAACACCTGCATCACGGATGCATACGCGTCGCGCCAGAGGGAATACTGACGGGCATAGACGGATTCGGCGGCGTCCGGAGAAGCATGCAGCGCGACATAGACGGCGCATCCGGCGATGCCGACGACGAAGACCATCGCAAAGATGTTCGCGCCGTTCTCGGAGAGCCACGACAGACGCGGCGCGGCCTTCGGGGCGCCAAGCGTGAGCATGACGCGCGCAGTAAAATTTTTCGGCAGGACGTGCGTATCGACACCCGCGGCCGAGACGCCGATCCGCCTGTGCATCTCGATCCTCTTCCTGCATGCGTCGCATTCGGCCGCATGGAGCGCGGCATCGCGCACCGCAGTGCCCGACGGATCGTCGATATAGTCGAAGACGTCCTGTTCGGAAAGATGCTTCATCGTTCACTCTCCTTTTCCATACCAGCATGCTCCCTGTTACCGCACCGTTTCACCACTGCCCGCTGCAGCAGCACGCGGGCGCGGAAGAGGCGATTCTTCACGGTGCCGAGCGGAAGGCCCGTCACCGCCGTAATTTCGTCGTAGCCCATATCCTGCACGAAGAACAGCGTGAGGATGGCGGCGTACTGTTCGGACATCGCATCGATCTCTTCGCGGACGATCGCCTGGAACTCCGCGCGTTCGCAATCGATGTCCGGCATGTCCGTCGAGACCGGCTCGCCGGCCTTCATCGGATCGCCGTCGTCGGCATCGAATGATGCGACGCGCACACGCACTCGTTTCGAGAGGGCGGTGGAACAGACGTTGAAGACGATCCTGTAGAACCACGTCGCAAAGCTCGATTTCCTTTCGAAGCCGGGGAGCGCATGAAATGCCCGCACGAACGCGTCCTGCAGCGCCTCTTCGGCGTCCGAGCGGTTCTTGAGCATTCGCAACGCGAGCGTCATGGCGCGGTCTTTGTGCCTGTCGATGAGGCCGGCATAGGCGCGCTGGTCTCCGGAGAGGATGCGTGTGATGATATCGTTGTCTGTGTCTGCCATAGTGTGCACACGGCGTCACCCCAGTCGGGATGGCCGGATATATGCTTAGACCAGGAATCCCGAGCGGGGGTTTCACATCGCACAGTGAAACCTTTGCGCGGGAATCCTGGTCCAATATACCAAATACCCGCACAACAGGAAACCACACACCAGGAGGATCACATGCACGACTTCGATTTTTTAATTCCCATCACGATCTTCGGATCGATCGCATTCATCCTGTTCAAATTTTTCGACGACAGGCACAGGGAGCGAATGATGATCATTGAAAAGGGGCTCGCCTCCGACGAAGTGAAGGCGCTCTACACGAACCAATGGACATGGCGCATGAATCCGCTCACGTCGCTGAAATGGGGCATGCTTGCTGCATTTATCGGCTGCGGCATCCTCGTCGGATCGGCGATGGGTGCGTCGATCAACTGGATCGACGAGGACAAGTTGATGACCGGATTCGTCTTCCTCTTCGGCGGGCTCGGGCTCATCATTTTCTACGCCATGGCGGCGAAGAAGGCGGAGCCGGGCAGGCCGTAGGCCGGAACGCATTACGGCAGCCGCACTGCGTGCGCTCAAACTGAACAACCCCGGGGATGTCCTCCCGGGGTTGTTCGCGTTACATGACCTTGAAGAGCGCCATGATGATCTCGGCGGCGATGAGCACGATGATGACCCATTCGAGGAAGTTGGCGCGCTGCGCCTCGAGCCGCGAGATGACGAACGTGCTCGAGCGGGAGATGAGCGAAACCTTGTGCTGGATGATCTTGATCCTGTCTTCGAGGTCGAACTCGCGCTTGAGCCCCTTGTAGAGGGCATCGATCCTGGCGCCGCCTTCCCACACGACGTCGGGATCGTCGAAGACGGCCACGTCGTATGCGAGCTCCTGCTCCACGGACATGGCGAACCCGACCTGTCTCGTCAATTCGCGCGCGTTGCGGGGCGTTCGGCCGGTCGCGGCGAGAGCCTCGACGGTGAGTTCGATCTTCGCCAGCGCGTCTCCCACCATCGCCTCGTAGTATTCAACGGAGACGGAGCGGCTCAGCACGATGCTCACGAGCAGGGCGATATCCCGGTTGAGCTCCTTCACATAGAGCTCCTCGGTGCCTTCGGGCTTGCGGGCGCGGGGACTGAGATTGAGGACGTATTCGTCCTCGCTGATGCGCTTGTTGGGGCGCTGGAGGGCTCCCTTGAGCGTCTCCATAACCTGCGTGAGTTCCGGTTCCTCGACACTAAAATTGAAGAAGATGATGGACCCGTAGTCGAAGACGCAGACCATTTTCAACGGCGAGAGTTCGGCCAGGAGGGGATTGGTGTTGAGGATCTTCGCACTGAAATTGTTGACGAAGATGTCGCGCGCCGCTTTCATGTCGTACGATGCGGCCACATCGTACGCCTTGACGAATATCTGCTCGGATTTTTTTTCCGTCATACGAGTGCCTGCACGGGTCGGAAACGCTGTAGGGCGAAACGGCGTTTCGCCCCGTTTCAAATTTCGTACGATCATTCGGCAGGGCGAAATATCATTTCGCCCTACTCATCGATCAGGTTTCGGGTTGGAATTTGTGGACTTCCTCGACGATGGTGTCGACGATCTCGCTTTCCTTCACACGGCGGATCATTTCGCCCTTGCGATAGAGGATACCGACGCCCTTGCCCGCGGCGATGCCGATATCCGCTTCGCTGGCTTCACCGGGACCGTTGACGACGCAGCCGAGCACGGCGATCTTGATGGGCTTCTTGACGCCCTCGAGCCGCTTGTCCAGCTCGGCCATGATGGAGAATAGGTCGACCTCGAGGCGTCCGCAGGTGGGGCACGCGATGAGTTCGACGTTGCGCGAGGCGAGACCGAGCGTGCGGAGGATCTCCTTGCCGACCTCCACCTCCTTCACGGGGTCGTCCGTGAGTGAGACGCGTATCGTGTCGCCGATGCCTTCGGCCAGGAGCGTGCCGATGCCCACCGCCGACTTGATGGTGCCGATGCGCATGAGTCCCGCCTCCGTGACACCGAGGTGGAGCGGAATGTCGGTGCGCGCTGCAACGAGGCGGTACGCCTCGATCATGAGCCGGACGTCGGTGGATTTCACCGAGATGATGACGTCCTTGAAACCGTATTCGTCGCAGATACCGATGTGGCGCATTGCGCTCTCGTAGAGCGCTTCGGCCGTCGGGTATCCGTGTTTCTGGAGGATGTCCTCTTCGAGCGAGCCCGAGTTGACGCCGATGCGGATGGGGATACCCTTGTCCTTCGCGGCCGTAAGCACCTGGCGAATGCGGTCCTTCGAACCGATGTTCCCCGGATTGATGCGCACTTTCGCCACGCCGGCTTCGATGGCCTTAAGGGCGAAGACGTGATTGAAATGGATGTCTGCGACCACGGGCAGCGGCGACTGGCGGACGATCTCAGCCATGGAGTCTGCGGCTTCCTTGTCGTTCACCGTGACGCGGACGATATCGCATCCGGCTTCGTGTGCGCGGCGGATCTGATCGACGGTGCCGGCGATGTCGTCGGTCTTCGTCTTGGTCATTGTCTGCACTGAAATGGGTGCGCCGCCGCCGACCTTGATGCCGCCGATGGAGACCTGCCGGGTTTTCTTGCGGACGCCGACCTTATAGTCGACCGGCGACAGAGTCACAGGCTGTATCACATGAAGAAGATCATTCATAGTATAAAAACGCTTTCATTAAAACACATATCGCATCGGAACCCGGGCGAGCCGACAGCTCACCCTGCAAAAAGATTCTGTCTTCGTTAATTCAGTTTCTTGCTCGCTTCGAACAATAATTTTTTCTCGTCGGGCGTGAGGCTCTGGTACCCGTCCTTGCTGATCTTGTCGAGGATCTCGTCGATCTTCTTCTGCAGTTCGATCTCCTCGCCCGAATGGCGGTGTTCGCGGATGTCGTAGACATTCGCATCGCTCACATTCGTATAGTCGGAACCGGACCGTGAATCGGGGCGCCGCGAGAATGTCGAGGTGAAGATGTTCGACGCCTTGCCCATACCCGAGCCGAACTGGTAGCCGTCGGCGAGGAGGAAGATGAATCCGACGAGCGCGCCGCCGAGGTGTGCGAAGTGCGCGATGCCGTCCGTGCTGCCGACCGAGATGATCTCGAGGGCCATATAGAGGATCACGAAATATTTCGCCTTGATCGGGATGAAGAAATAAATGAAGATGAGCCTGTCGGGGAACATCATGCCGAAGGCGAGCAGCACGCCGTAGATGGCGCCCGAGGCGCCGACGGTGGGCCCGACCGCCGTGAACAGGGGCGCGACGAGCAGGTTGAGCAGTCCGCCGCCGAGTCCGCACAGGATATAGAAGAGGAGGAATTTCCTCGACCCCATCGTGTTTTCGAGTTCCATGCCGAACATCCAGAGCGCGAGCATGTTGAAGAGCAGATGGGTGAACCCCGCATGGATGAACATGTAGCTGAAGAGCTGCCACGGCAGGAATCCTGCGCCGATGGGCAGGAGAGCGAAGTAGTGATAGAAATATTCCCCGAGGTAATTGTCACCAAGGTGAAAATTGCCGAGGAACATCATGCCCAGGAACACCGCCACATTGGAAATGAGCAGGCTCTTGATCACCGGCGGGAAGAAGCTGAATCCGCCGAGAGGGCTGGGTCGATAATAGTTGCCGCTGTTATACGCCATAAATTAATAGGAAGATAGATAGTCGCGCCATGCTCAGTGCCATTCCGAACGCGTGTGTCATTCTGAAGGAGCGGAGCGACTGAAGAATCTCAATGCCGAATGACACGAGATTCTTCGCTTCGCTCAGAATGACAGATTACGCGCTCAGAATGACGGGAATTTGATCTTACTTGTCGTTCAACGCTTCGACACCGGGAAGGACCTTGCCTTCGAGGAACTCGAGGGAGGCTCCGCCGCCTGTCGACACATGGGACACGTCCTTCGAAAGGCCGGCCTGTGCGATCGCCGCCGCGGAATCGCCGCCGCCGACGATCGTCTTCGCGCCCGCCTTCGTTGCTTCCACTAACGCCATTGCGACCGCATTGGTTCCTGCGGCGAACGACGGCATTTCAAAAACACCCATCGGGCCGTTCCAGACGACGGTTTTCGCGCTCTTGACGACATCGGAAAAGAGCTTCACCGTGTCCGGACCGATGTCGAGCGCTTGCCAGTCGGCGGGAATTGCGTTCTTCGCAACGACCTTCGTGTCTGCGTCGTTCTTGAAGTCCGATGCGGCGATGCAGTCCACGGGGAGGAGCAGGTTGATGTTCTTCTTCGCGGCTTCGGCGAGAATCTCTTTGGCAAGCTCCACCTTGTCGGCCTCGAGGAGCGATTTGCCGATCTCGAGACCCTGCGCCTTGAAGAATGTATATGCCATGCCGCCGCCGATGATGAGCGTGTCGACCTTGCTCATGAGGCTCTGGATGACGTCGATCTTTCCCGAGATCTTCGCGCCGCCGAGAATTGCGACGAACGGGCGGATGGGATGTTCAACGGCGTTGCCGAGGAACTCGAGTTCCTTTTCCATGAGGAAGCCGGCGACGCATGTCGTGATGAATTTCGTGACACCCTCGGTGGAAGCATGCGCGCGGTGCGCGGTGCCGAACGCGTCGTTCACGTAGACATCGCCGTGTTTCGCCAGCGCCTTTGCGAATTCGACATCGTTGCCCTCTTCCTCGTTGCGGAAGCGGAGGTTTTCGAGCAGCAGGCATTCGCCGTTGGCGAGCTTCGCCACCGCGGTGTCGGCGACATCGCCGATGCAATCGGACGCAAAGGCGACCGGCGAGCCGAGCAATTGTGCGAGGCGGTCGGCGGCCGGCTTCAGGCTGAATTCGGGTTTCACTTTTCCCTTGGGGCGGCCAAGGTGGCTCATGAGAATGGCCTTCCCGCCGTCGGCGAGGATCTTCCTGATCGTCGGAAGCGACTCGACGATGCGCGTATCGTCGGTGATGCGCTGCGTTTCATCGAGGGGGACATTGAAGTCGACGCGCACGAGAACGCGTTTGCCGGCGAGTTGGATGTCGTTGATAGTCAGTTTGTTCATGGCGTTCAGATAGTGTTAGTGGGTCGTTCATGGGATGTGAGGCGCAACGGAATGCGCGCCGTGGGTTCTGTGCAAACAAAAAACGGCTGAGCCCGCCCAGTGCAGGATCAGCCGTTTGAGCATTATGACCGTCCCGTCCTTACTTCAGCAACGTTCCGATTTTTTCCACGAGGTCCACGACGCGGCATGAGTATCCCCATTCGTTGTCGTACCATCCGAACACTTTCACGGTGCTTCCCATGACCATCGTCAGTTTCGAATCGATGATGACCGAGGAGGGATTGCCGACGATATCCTGGAGCACGAGTTCTTCATCGCTGTATTCCATGATGCCCTTGAGGCGCCCGTCGGCGGCCGTCTTGAAAGCGGCGTTGACTTCTTCCTTCGTGACTTCGCGTCCGAGTTCGGCGACGAAATCGGTGATCGATCCGGTCGGAGTCGGCACGCGGAGCGAGAAACCGTCGAGCTTGCCGGCGAGTTCGGGGATGACCTTTCCGACAGTCTTGGCTGCGCCGGTCGTTGTCGGGATGATGTTCAACGCTGCGGCACGCGCGCGGCGCATGTCCGAATGCGGAAGATCAAGCAGACGCTGGTCGTTCGTGTACGAGTGGATCGTCGTCATCATGCCTTTTTTCACGCCGAACGTCTTGTTGAGCACATCGACCATCGGTGCAAGGCAGTTCGTGGTGCACGATGCATTCGAGATGATGTTCTGCGTGCTGTCGAGCAGGTTGTCGTTCACGCCGAGGACGACCGTAAGATCCACTGTCTTCGCGGGAGCCGACAGAATGACCTTCTTCGCGCCGTTCTTGATGTGGTCTTTGGCTGCGTCGCCGTCGGTGAAATGCTTCAGGCCTGTGGATTCGACGACGATATCGACGCCGAGTTCGCCCCACTTCAAACCGTTGTGATCCTTCTCAGCGAACACCTTGATCGATTTGCCGTTGACGACGAGCGTGTTGTCGTCCTTCAGTTCGACGGTTCCCTTGAAATTACCGAGCACGGAATCATGCTTTAAAAGATGGGCGAGTGTTTTGGGGCTTGTGATATCATTGATTGCGACAATTTCAATGTTCGGTTTGTCGATGGCGGCACGGAGCACATTGCGTCCGATGCGGCCAAAGCCGTTGATTGCGATCTTTAAAGCCATGAATTCCTCCAAGTGAAAGATAGAAAGTGCGTTTGTGTGCAAAATGAATTAAAGATACGTAAAATTAGCAAGAAAATGGCGAAAAGTCAACAAACAAAGCAGTCTTTTCACTGTTCCTGGAGGCAGGACTGTATCTTTGTGATGAGTGAGCGCGTCGTGAACGGCTTCTGGAGATACCCGTTCACACGGACCATGGAGTAGCGTTTCTGGACGTCGTCCTCGGCATAGCCGGAGGAGAGGATGACCTTCACGTCGGGATTGATCTCGCGGAGCTTCTGGAAGACCTTGTCGCCGCTCATGCCGGGCATGGAGAGGTCGAGCATGACGAGATCGATCTCGTGCTGTTCCCTGACGTACGCGGCGATGCCGTCGAGGCCGTCGGTGGCCTGGGTGACATCGAGGCTGACGCTCTCGAGGATATCGGAGATGAGTTCGCGGACCGTCTTTTCGTCGTCGATGACGAGAATCTTGCCGGCGGTTTTCCGTTCCGCGGCGTGCTCCGGCTCGACGGCGCTCCGGTCCGGGGCCGCCTCGGGAACAGCTTCGACGGGCTCAGGGATGACGGGAAGCGCGAAGAGGAAGCGCGTGCCCTTCCCCACTTTGCTTTCGACGGCGATGCCGCCCTGGTGGCCGCGCACGATGCCGAGCACGGCGGCGAGGCCGAGGCCGCGTCCCGTAAATTTCGTTGTGAAGAACGGATCGAAGATCCTGCCGAGCGTCTGTTCATCGATGCCGCATCCGGTGTCGCTAACCGAGAGGAGCACGTATGTGGCCGGCGGCAGCTCGCCGCTCAGCCATCGCCAACGCGAGATGAGATCCGGCGTCATCTCGCGCACGGCGGTCTCGATGGCAACGGTGCCGGCGGCGTCGCCGATGGCCTCGGCGGCATTCGTCACACAGTTCATGACCGCCTCCTGGAGCTGCACGTAGTCGGCGCTGATCTTCGGAAGGGGATCGTGAAAATTCGTGACGAACTTCACCGACTTCGGCAGACGCATTTTCAGCAGTTGATGGTTTTCCCGGATCATCGCATTGAGGTCGATCGGCCGCATCTGGTAGCGGGCGGTACCTGCGTAGGCGAGGAGTTGCTTGGTGATCTGCGACGCGCGGTCCGCCGCCGAGGCAATGGCCTCGACGTTCTGCTTCACGGACGGATCGGTTGTCGACTTCAGGAGCATGAGGGACGTGTAGCCGACGATGCCCTGGAGGATGTTGTTGAAATCGTGCGCGATCCCGCCGGCGAGGATGCCGAGGCTCTCCAATTTCTGCGCCTGCTGCATGGATTCGTGGTCGCGCCGGCGCCCCGTGATGTCACGGTCGAAACTGATGACGTAGAGCCTGCCCCGCACATCAACAGACTTACGCACGCTTTCCACAGTGAAGTGCGTGCCCGATTTCCGCTTGCGTACGGTTTCGATGGAGATCGTTCTCCCCGTGAAGAGGCGGTCCATCTGTTCCTGAACGCTGACGGACGGATCGACGATCTCGATGTCGAAGAGGTTCATCCCAATCATCTCACCGGGAAGGTAGCCGTGCATTTCAGATGCGGCGAGATTCGCCTGAAGGATGCGGCCCGCATCCTGACCTTCGACCTCGATGAGGAAGAACGCGTCCGGCGCAGTGTCGAGCAGATATCTGTACTTCTCGACGCTCTCTGCGTGCTCGCGCGTGCGTTCCTCGATCTTCGCCTCGAGCGATTTGTCGGCGAGCTCGCGTTCCTTCACGAACGCGATCGTGTCGAGGCGCGCTGCTGTCATTTCGACGATGCGGGCGAAAAGGAACCTTAACGCACTGAGCTCGGAAACGGACCTCCGCGCGTCGGCGAAGAGGAAGACGCCGGGGCCGAATTCGATCGTGGTGCAGGGAATGAGCAGCAGCGACGCCGGCTTCATCTGCCGATAGGCGATCTCGAGCACGCCACCGTGTGCAACGAATTCCTCGTAGCGGAGAATGAGCGGCCCGTCTGCAAGCGTGGCGTATACGCCGGACGGCAGGAACAATGCGTCGTCGGGACTGCTTCCGAAGTGCGACCATGAACGGACGATGGGCGAGCGATCCGGGGAGACGACGGTGAAGGCGGCGAAGCAGATATCCTTCAGGATGGAGATGCGTTCGAGCGACCGGTTCAGGATGTCGGTACTGCTGCTTGTGGCGCCGATGGCCTCGGACACAAGACTCAGTAAAAATACCTCCTTCGAACGGTCGGCGAGGAGTTCGTTCTCCCGCCTGAGCGTTCTGAGTGTCTCCTGCAATTCGTCATATCGAGGGTCGATAGACTCCGGCATAGAATGTTCTTTCGATTAAAGGGGCACAGCAGCGCTGTGCCTGTCGGGCCGGCAGCACCGCGGTCAATCTTTTTTTTCCGTACGTTCTTTCACTTTCGCGCGCAGCTGCGTACTGAAGCGGCGGCTCATCACGAGAGGTTCGGCCACATCCTTCAGAAATACACGATAGGCGTGGTTGAACCATTTTTCTATTTTCAGCACATGATTCAGGTTGATGAGGAACGACCTGTGGATCCTCAGGAACGTCGACGCGGGGAGATGTCCTTCCCATTCCTTGAGCAGCCGCCTCACCACGTGTTTCTTTCCGTCGCACGTGAAGACGACGGAATATTCCTCTTCGGCCTTGATGTACTTGATGTCCGCGATCTTGAACACTTCGGGCGTGCTCCCGGCCAGGACCAGCTCGTGTTCGGACCGCTCTTGCGCGGGCTCGTGATGTTTCGCGGCCCCTTCCGTCTGCACTGTCGGCGCCGCCTGCTTCGTGATCTGCGTCGTGACCGTCTGCAGCAGATCTTCCGCCCGGTACGGTTTGAGCAGGAAGTCGTCGGCCCCGAGCTGCATGCCGCGCCGCATGTCCGTCATCTCCGACCGCGCGGTCAGGAACACGAATGGGACCGAAACCGTCTCGGGCCGCGAGCGAAGCGCCTTGAGCACCTCGTACCCGTCGGCGTGCGGCATCATGATGTCGCACAGGATGAGATCGGGGGCGAGTTTCGGGGCGATCGCAATGCCCTGACTCCCGTCGTTCGCGGTGATCACCGTGTACCCCGACTCCTCGAGTAAAAATTGTATGTTCTCGCGGACCGCAGGATCGTCCTCTATCACCAGGATGGTTTTCATCGGCATGTTCCTCCACGCACACGTGAATTCGATGCAAGCCGCAGTTGGTACCGCTCGGCCCCTGATCGCAGAGCCGGCGGGCACTGATCACCCTTCCGAAAAAGCCGCGTACCGTTTGATCTTCTGTGTCGTCGTCTTCTGAAATTCCTGGTCCTGAATGTAAAACGTCTTGACCTGCTTGAAGGATGTCAGCTCCTTGTTGATGCGCTGGACCTCCTCGCCAATCACCGAGCGGATGAGCTCGGCGGTAATGGAGACGCCCTTCGCGGCGGAGAGTTCGATGAACGCCTCGGCGTCGACAACGATCTTCGCGGCGATGATCTCCCCCTGCTTCGGATCGTGCTCGCCGAAGACGAGCGATTCCATGATGTACGGACTGTGGTTCAACGCATCCTCGACCTCTTCGGGGTAGACGTTCTTGCCGCTCTTGGAGATGATGACGTTCTTCTTGCGTCCGCTGATGTGGAGGAAGCCGTCCTCGTCGATGAAACCGTAGTCGCCCGTCTTGAACCATCCGTCGTCGAATGCCTCTGCCGTCGCCTCGGGATTCTTGTAGTATCCCAGCATGATGTTGGGGCCTTTGGCATACACTTCGCCGACGCCCTCTTCATCCGGCTGGCAGATCTTGAGCGTCACGCCGGGCAGCGGAAGACCCGCAGCGTCGTCCTTGAACCATGTCACGCGGTTGAGCGCCAGTATGGGGGATGTTTCGGTGAGTCCGTACCCCTGCAGGTATGCGAAGCCGAACTCGCGCAGCCCCTTCGCGACAGCCGGATCGGAGGCGGCACCGCCTGCGATGAAGACGCGGATCGCGCCGCCGAACTTTTCGTGCATCTCCTTGAAAATGATTTTCTTAAAATTTTTCCACCCGATCTTCTCGATCACATTCGAGACGCGGATAAGCGGCGGCACGAGCATCGCCGTCGCCTTCTTCTCGTTCACCGTCTTGTAGATCCGCTTGAACATTTTCTCGTAGAGGAGCGGCACACCCAGGAGCATTGTGGCGCGCACGTGCTGCATGTCGTCGACGACCGTCTTGAGCGACCGGGCATAGTGTGCCGAAGCGCCGGCCATGAGCGGACAGAGCATACCGCACGTGCACTCGTACGTGTGGTGCATCGGGAGCACGGAGAGGAACCTGTCCTCGGGATAGATGATCATCGCAGTGAGCATGCTCATGAGATTCGACGCGAGATTCTTCTGCGACAGCATCACGCCCTTCGCCCTGCCGAGGGTTCCGGATGTGAAGATGATGACCGCCATCTCTTCAGGATCGATCGGCGGCAGCACAGACGCGGGAACCGGCGCGCTCGATGCAATCAGCTCGGGCATCGAATGGACGAATCCCTTCGCCTTCGGGATATCCATATTGATGAACTGCTTCAGCCGCTTGAGCGACGCGCGCTTCTCGCGCAGCATTTCGTCGAACGCATCGGAGTAGATGATGGCGTTCGCATCCGATTCGTGTATCACATTGAGGATCTCGTTCGAGCTCAGGTTTTTGTCGATCGGCACGACGACGTAGTTGAAGCACATCGCGGTGAGATAACTGATCGCCCATTGCACGCGGTTCTCTCCGATCACGGCGATGTGGCTGCGCGGAGGCAGATCGAGTTTCTGGAGTGCCGTGCCGAACTTCAGCACATGGCTGAGCAGGGCGGCATACGTGACACGGGGGATCGGTGTCGAGGAACAGTCTTCAAGCGCCAATTTTTCTCCGAACGATCGCGCGGATTGCACAAGCATGTCCTGAACGGACGCAATTGTGGGGACGGGGTACGAAGGGATTTCCATTTTCATGATCGTTGGCGCTGGTGAGGGATGCCTCTTCCGAACAGTCGTTGGGTAATGTAAGGGAGAAACAGAAGAAATACAATATCGGCGGATAAAGAAAGCAAAAAGATTCTTATGCATTTACAGACATCGGACATGTGCTGGCGACACAATTCACAGGGGCGTCATGCAGACGCCCCTGC
>JAVBYH010000354.1 GCA_030824175.1 Bacteroidota bacterium
CCCTCGCGCCTTCCAGTACCGCATCGCGAACCAGTGCAGCGCCTCGTTCGGACGAAGCCCGAGGTGCTCCTTCCTGCTCGCCCCGCCCCAAAAATACATCGTATCATTGAACGCCGGAAAGATCCCCGTCGCGATGCACGTCCCATTCCCGTCGATCACCCGTGCCAGAAGCAGCCTGCCCGTCGGCACTAGATGCTCGATGAGCAGCCGCACCCTCTCCCTTGAGTACGTCGGCGTCAGTTTTTGACGCAGGTACACTTCCACAAGCTGATCGTAGAAGTCGTCGATGAACGACGCATCATCCGCTTTCTCCACCCGCACGCCGTTCTTGAGTCCCTTCCGGATGCAGCGCCGACACGCGGGATCCATCGCCGTGAACAGGTCGTCTTCAGCCGGCAACAGGTCCACTTCGAATCCGTCCAGCTTCCTGTATTTATACCCGGCCCGATCGAAATCGTCGGTGCTCAGCCGGCGGTCCATGATCTCGACATGAACGCACCGCAGCTCCTTGAACGCAAACTCGTCGAGCGCACTCAGCGCGGCCGCCCTCGAGACCGTCGGATCGAGATTGAACCCCATGTACGATGTGGTCCATCCCGGAAACGGCGATCCGAGTATCCGCATGCCCAATCTGTTGATGATGAGTCCGGAGAAGATACCGACGGTGCATTCGCCGTCGTGGACGATCGCGGTCACCGGTTCGGCGGCCTGCGCATCCGCAATGAACTCCAGCCATTCTTTCGTCTGGAAAATGGTCCGATCGGCATAGTGCGCTGCTTGCGGTGTGCCGTTCATGGTGATCCTTGCCAAACGTAATCTGCCCATGGCATTCCTTAAAGATTGATCGGCCCGTCGCCGTCGCCCCTCATGAAAAAAATTTCCCTCGACACCGATTCCAGCGTTCCCATCTGCTGTGCGAGCTCGGTGGAGGCGCCAAAAATAAAATTGCTCGGTCCGCGCAGAAATCCGTTCATCACAAATGCGCTGCCCCATACACGATGCGAATGGTTTGCCACGATGATGTCCGCACCGAGGTCCTCGAGCTCCGCGGCGGCAGCCTTCACAACCGTGCATGCATCGTCCGGATGGCTGAGGCAATCGATGATCGAACCGACGCGGAGCGATCCGAACTGCTTGTGCGTCACCATTTGCGTGCAGAGCGTCACCACCCATCCGATGCATGTTCCGTTCACGAATACTTTTTTCCGGTGGAACCGCTTGGCCGACACGGGATACAGGATGTCGACAGTCTTGCTGTCCCGCAAGGCGATGAGCGGATACCGGTCCTTCACCCGTTCCCACACGGCGTCGACGTCCGCGTCTCCGACCTCGATCTCCGTTGTCCGTCCTGGCGCGCACGCACGCATTTGCCCCACAAGGAACTGGGCCGCGTGCACAGACACCGCTCCAGCTCCCGAAAACGCGCCGAGGTCCAGGAGTATCCGCATCGCCGGCGACTTCCGAAGGAATGCATTCCGCCGCAGGAACGCGTTGCAGTTGATCACCCTGAAATAAAACGGCACGCTCACAAGTTTCCATCGCATCCCCTTGAGGAACCGCGTGATCGGTTCCGAAAATCCGCCCATCCCCAATGTATAGTTCAACGGCGCCTTTCGCATCACGTCGCGCGCGATCATCGCCCCGACAAGCGCATACGCCGGATCGACCACCCCCTCGGAGATCGGCGACTGCATGTTGTAGATCAGCTTCATCGATCCGTGAAGGCGAAATTCCTGGTGCTTCAGGATGTAGCCTCCGCGAACGTACGCCTCGTTCGCGGCCACAAAATATTCCTGGCGAAGACGGCTGTCATTCCTCGGCGGCAGCCAGTCCGAAATATGCGACTCCGGAAACTGGTGGCTCTCGCCCTTCCTCCTCAGCCGTTCATTGAACGCCTTGACCATGGGAATATGATCCTTTTCATATGTCGTCACCGTCACACCCATCGCCGGACGCTCCTGGGAGTTATATGCAGTTTCGTACGATCCACGAGGAATTTCCGTTCGATCCGTTTCCGCTCCTCCGGCGACAGTATGTATCGCCCCTTCACCGCAAGCAGATGATCCAGCAGCACCTGCACCGGCACGAACCATCCGTTTTTCCGGCTCAGCCGTTCCATCAGCATGCGGAATTTCGGATCCACCCTGCCGTCGGCGAAAAAGCCGCTCGCGAAATGCGTGTACATGATGCAGGCCCCTCCCTCCTCCTCCAGCCTGTCCTGATGCGCCTCCGAAATTGTGGAGGTGAAGAGCCGCACATCCGCCCCCTCGGATGCGGCGAACCAGTTGTTCACATACGGCCGCCGGGGATCATGATACGGCATCTGCGGACACTGCGAGAGCGTGTTGATCCCCCTGAACACGAAATCCCTCACGTATTTCACATGCTCCCTGCACAGGTCGCCCCAGAACCGCGGACTGTCTTCGCTATGACCGTCGTATTTTCCATTCCTGGTTCCGCGTGTCAGGAGCTGATAGAAGAACTTGTTCAGGCCGGTGAACCGGTGCGGCCCCCAGTAGATGTCTTCGGAGTTCCGTGTATGGTTCGCATACACCGCCGGCTGGTGCCCGAAATACTCGGCGAATTTTCCGATGGCGTCGCGCACGCGCTCCCGGTCCGAGGTGTGGCTCGTCGGCCCGTGGAACCCGATGTCGAAACCGGTTCGCTGCAGCTGCAGCACCCACGCGCGATACGCCTCCTCCGCGCACGTGCTGCCTCCGATCGGCGTCTCGTACTCGGCCGG
>JAVBYH010000036.1 GCA_030824175.1 Bacteroidota bacterium
CAAGGGCGATTTTATCGGCAAGCGCGCTCTCGTGCAGATGAAGGCCGACGGAATGAAGCGCAAGCTCGTCGGTCTCACGTTCGCCGAGAAGGTCATACCGCGCCACGGATACGCCATCGAGAACAACGGCGCCGCGGTCGGTGTCGTCACAAGCGGCACATTTTCGCCCACGCTCGGCTATGGCATCGCCCTCGGGTACGTCGCCGCCGGCTGCGATGCCCCGGGAACGACCCTCCAGGTCGACATCCGAGGGAAAAAAACCGCCGCAATTGTGACGGCGATACCGTTTCTGAAACGATAATTGTTGGAGCGCGGACACGCTTGCATGTCCGCGCAGCCGAAAGAACATGTCCGAATGAAAATTGAAGTCTTCTTTTCCCCTTCACAGGTCGACGAGCTGTTCCTCCGCGACAAGAACGTGGTCGTCATCGATGTGCTGCGCGCAAGCTCGACAATCGCGACGGCGCTGATGAACGGCGCCCGCGAGATCATTCCCGTGAGCACAATCGAATCCGCCGTGAAGATCTCGGGCAACCTCTTCGGCGATGTCGTCCTCCGCGGCGGCGAACGCAATGGAAAAATGATCGAAGGATTCAACCTCGGCAACTCTCCCTCCGAATATACGGCGGATGCGGTGAAGGGGAAGTCGATCATCTTCTGCACAACCAACGGCTCCTCCGCGATCGTGAAGTCCCGCTACGCCAAGAATCTCAGCGTCGCCGGATTCATCAACATGTCCACGACGCTCGACCTCATCAAGGAAATGAACGAGGACATCTACATCCTCTGCGCCGGCAAACAGTCCCTCTTCTGCATCGAGGACTCGGTCTGCGCAGGCATGATCATCTCGCTCCTCATGAACGACGAGAGCATCTCCGTTGAAATGAACGACCCGGCCGTCGCCGCAGCGGTGCTCTTCAAGTCGATGGGGAAGAACCTGCTCCGCACCGTCCGCGCCACCGACCACGGCAAATATCTGGCCGAGATCGGCTTTAAGAACGACATTAAACTCTGTACCGATATCGACAGCGTGCCCGTGCTCCCCATGATGATCGGCAACTCGATCAAACTGCGGAAAAAAGAAACCCTTAAGCCGGCGCCTGAGACAGACGTGCCCGCGCAATAAGGAGCCTGCAGTGTCCCCAGAAGAAATTCAGCAAACGGCGCCCCCGGCGCCCCGCAAAAAAAAGCCAGCAGTAAGCCCAAAACCGTCCTCGCAGCGAACCAAGCAGCTCGCCTCGTTCTGCGCAATCGTCGCGGGCATCCTCGTGCTCATCAGTCTCGCGTCCTATTCGCCCGAGGACGAAGCCCGTTCCGAGGTCGGGTTCTCGAACCTCCTCACGAACAACATCGCTTCCGAAAACATGATCGGTCCCCTCGGGGCCGTCGTCTCCAATTTTCTCGTCAACTCGACGATCGGATTCCCGGTCTTCGTCCTCCCGCTGCTCATCATCGCGTGGGGATGGACGACGCTCCGGAAAGGGAACCTGCGCAGGCTCACGTACGTGTCGAACTTCGCCATCATCCTCGCCATCCTCGTCGCCGCGTTCTTCAGACTTCTGCGCGAGGCCGGACTCTCGGACCTGCTCGCGAAGGAATGGCACGGCGACATCGGCGCCTTTCTCGGCATCTTTCTGTCGCACAATATCGGCATGACCGGGGCGTTCATCGTCGTCCTGTCGCTCTTCTTCGTCGTGCTCGTGCTCGCGATCGACCTCGACATCCATGTCACGATCGACCGTGCGAAGGACCTCGTCGTGGGCATCCCCGGACTCTTCGGCTCGTCGATCGAACGGCTCAAGACGACGGCGGGCGCGAATGACGACGATGAGGAAGAGGACGAGAAACCCAAACGCGCCGCCCTCCAGAAGGAGATCCGCGTGAAACGGCCCGATCCCGAACTCGTGCCCCCGGTCAAAAAGCCCGCGGTACCCCGGCCCGAACCCACCGTGCGCCCGTCCGAAGAGGACGAACCGCTCTCCGTTCTGAAGCGGTCGTTCGGCACGGCGAAACCCGAAGCCGACGCCCCGCTCGAGATCATCGAGGCGCGCACGGAAGAGGAGGTCGAGCTCGACGCGCGCGATGTCGAAGACGAGGAGATCGATTATACGTTCCCGTCCGTCGACATCCTCGACGCGAAAAAATATGAAGAGAAGATCAGCGACGAGGAACTGAAAACGAACGCCGCCGTGCTCCAGGCCAAGCTTGCCGACTTCGGCGTCGAGGTCGCTAGCGTCTCGGTCACCCCCGGCCCCGTCGTGACGCTCTACGAACTCGTTCCCGCCACCGGCGTGAAGGTCTCGAAGATCGTGAACCTCTCGAACGACCTCGCCCTCGTCATGCAGGCGAAGGGCATCCGCATCGAGGCGCCCATCCCCGGCAAAGGCACCGTCGGCGTCGAGATCCCGAACACGAAGCCGTCCATCGTCACGATACGCGGCATCCTCAATTCCGAAAAATTCCGCAGCCTCGACGCAGCGCTCCCCATCGCAATGGGGAAGACGATTACCGGCGAGATCTACGTGGACGACCTCGCCACGATGCCCCATCTGCTCATCGCCGGCGCCACAGGCATGGGCAAGAGCGTCGGCATCAACACAATCATCGCCAGCCTCCTCTACAGGCTGCATCCGTCCGAAGTGAAGTTCGTGCTCATCGACCCGAAAAAGATCGAACTGAGCTCGTTCCTGGAGCTCCAGAACCACTTCCTGGCCATCTCGCAGGACGTGCTGGACGA
>JAVBYH010000035.1 GCA_030824175.1 Bacteroidota bacterium
CCTAACGAGGAAGTTATGAGCGTACATGCTGCCGAACACAAACGGGTGACAACGAAAACGATCCTCTCCATGAAAGCCTCCGGAGAGAAGATCGCCATGCTCACCGCATACGATTATCTCACGGCGAAACTGCTCGACGAGGCCGGGGTGGACATCATCCTCGTCGGCGATTCGGTCGCCAACGTGTTTCAGGGCCTCGAGACGACGATCCCCGTGACGCTCGACGAAATCATCTACCACACGAAGGTGGTCCGGCGCGCGGTGAAGCGCGCCATGCTTGTCGCGGACATGCCCTTCATGTCGTACCAGGTGAACACGGAGGAGGCGGTCCGCAACTGCGGACGCGTGCTGAAGGAATCGGGCGCCGAAGCCGTCAAGATGGAGGGCGGACGAAGGATCGAAGGCCTCATCCGCCAGCTCACCGAGATCGGCATTCCGGTGATGGGGCATCTCGGACTGACGCCGCAATCGATCTACAAGTTCGGCACGTACGAGGTGCGCGCGAAGGACACGGCTGAGGCCGAGCTCCTGAAGGAGGACGCGCGGATCCTCGCACAGGCCGGCGTGTTCGCCACGGTGCTCGAAAAAATTCCGAGCGGACTCGCCACCGAGGTGACGAAGTCCATCCGGTCGGCCACCATCGGCATCGGCGCCGGTCCCGGATGCGACGGTCAGGTGCTCGTGACGAACGACATGCTCGGCATGAACGAGCAATTCCATCCGCGGTTCGTGCGCTCATACGCAAATCTCGCCGCAACGATGCGCGATGCGTTCACGTCGTATATCGCCGATGTCAAAGGCCAGACATTCCCCACGGACGCCGAAGGGTATTGATCCCTCCGGCCGCGTTCCCCGTCTTCATTGTTCCGCATCACCTGGTCTCACCGGCTCCCGCCGGCGACAGAAGGAGTATCTCCGTGAAACACCTCTCGACGCTCTTTTTCCTCATGCTCGCTTTTTCAGTTTCCGCATCGGCCGGCGAGCGGTACGACACGGTTCGCACGCAGCGGGTCGGGCCGGGGATCGTGCACACGCACTATTCCACTCCGTCCGTGCCGTGGGAGATGGACGTGCTCCAGATCGACCTGAAGAATCCGCACCTGAAACTTGAAACGGCCAAGGGCAAGGACCTGTGCCGGGGACTCGAACGCACGAGCTCGATGGCGGCGCGCAAGACCTCGGCCGGACACAGGGTCGTGGGAGCGATCAACGCCGATTTTTACGACATGAGCACCGGGCAGCCGATCAACATGCAGGTCGCGCAGGGGCAGATCGTCCGCGGGCCGCAGGCGCTCTCGACGATCGCCTTCACAGCCGCGAACCGCGTCGCACTCGGGAGGGTCTCGCTGAAGGGCGTCGTGAAGCGCGGCGCCGCACAGACAGCAGTGCATGATGTGAACGCCACGCGGAACACGGACCAGCTCATCCTCTTCAACGGTTATCAGGGCGCGTCCACCGGCGCGAACCAGTGGGGCACCGAGGCCAGGATCCGTCCGCTCACGACGTGGGCGGTGAACGACACGGTCGTCTGCGTCGTCGATACGATCGTCTCGGGGGCGGGAAACATGCCAATCCCTGCGGGCACCGCCGTGCTCTCCGGCCACGGAACGTCGGAGGCATTCCTGAAGGCAACGATGCGCACGAGGGATACGGTGCGGATATTCATGGCGGTCGCGCCCGGTCCCGAGGGGATCACGGAGATGCTCGGCGGCTTTCCGCGCATCGTCAAGAACGGGGCGGACTATGTGGACCAGGGGTACGCCGAAGAGGGGGGACCGGACCATACGTACCAGCGCCATAACAGGACGGCGATCGGGATCTCGGCGGACAGTTCGAAATTATTTTTCGTGACGATCGACGGGCGCACGACGGCAAGCCTCGGCATGACGCTGAAGGAAGTTGCCGACTTCATGCTCGCCATCGGCGTGCATCAGGGAATGAACTTCGACGGCGGCGGATCGACGACGATGGTGGTGAACAACACGGTGGTGAACGTCGTGACCGATCCGGGCGGCGAGCGGTCGGTCGCCAATGCGATGATGGCCGTGACGACCGCACCGATCGACACCGTGGCGACCGCCGAACTGTCCGCGGCGGGTATCCGCGTGCTTCCCGGAGAGTCGTACGCCTTTGCGTCGACAGCGTGGGACACGTACGGCAACGTCGTGCCACTTACTTCCGCGAACCGTTCGTACCGCGTTGCTCCGGCACTCGGCACCGTGACGCCGGCCGGCGTGTACACCGCGGCCGCGAAGCCGGACAGCGGGTGGCTGTACCTGCTCTGGAAGGACAGGCCGATGGATTCGGCGTTCGTCGTGATCAAGGCGATCACGCGCATCGTGCTCAAGCCGAAATCGTGCGTGACGGATTCGGTCCGACCCGTCGTCTACTCGGCCGTGTCGTACGACGCGGCGAACATCGCCCATGCGCTTCCGCCGTCGACATTCGTGTGGAGCGTGACCGATCCCGCCGTCGCAACCGTCGACGCCTCGGGCGTCCTTACCGGCAGGCGGTCGGGCCGCACGAACGTGATCGCGTCCTACGGATCCGCTTCGGATACCGCGAACGTGTCGGTCGAGATCGGCAGGGGCGTGGCAGTGATCGATTCGATGGAGAGCCTCTCGGGATGGACCGCGACTGGATTCAATATCGATACGGCAGCAACCCGGCTGTCGCTCGTGTCCGATCGGGTGGCGCTGGGGTCTCAGGCGTTCACGATCGGGTACGGGTTCACG
>JAVBYH010000078.1 GCA_030824175.1 Bacteroidota bacterium
CGATCGTCTCGCGGCTGCCGTCGGCATACGTGATCACGAGCCGGCCCAGGAGCATCGGATTCCCGTATGCGATCGTGAGCTTGCGGTACCGCTCGCGGTTGATGTTGAAGAATCCGTTCCCGACGACGGCGCCGAGCGCGTTCGCTCCCGTGCGCACGAGCGGCGTCACATCATAGCTGTTGTAAAAAATCGTCTTGCGGTAGTCGGTCCATCCCGGATCGAGAAAGCTCGTGCCGATGCGTGTGCCGTTCACGTATGCCTCGTACTGCCCGAGTCCCGTGATGAAGAGCTCCGCACCGGCGACAGTCTTCGTCACCGTGAACTCGCGGCGGAAGTACGGCACGACGACGCGCGCCACGCATTTCGCGCCGAGGCTGTCGCCGGTCATGTGAATGCCGGGCACGACGCGCATCGAGTCCGCAAGCTCCTCGTATCCGATCCACCGCGCGCGGCCCCAGTCCGCGGGCGTCAGGAGTCCCATCTGCCACGACGCGATCCCGCTCCAGTCGGACGGCGTTCCGGATGCGTCCCACACCATCACCTTCCAGTAATACGAGCGCGCGGACCGCAGCGGCTTCCCTTCATAGGCCACGGAGAGATTGTTGTCCGTCGGGATTTTTTTCGAATCCCACATCTCGCCCACATTCGCGTGGAGGTTCGCTGCATACTCCGAAACGAGGATGCGGTAGGCCGTCTGCCGCTGGGCGCGTGCGTCGGACGTGAGCCGCCAGCTCAGCACGGGCCGGGCCTCATCGATCCCCCGCGGGTCGCCGAGATGTCCGCAGCGCGTGTCGACGACACGCACCCCCACCCCGTGCCGGTGCACCGTATGATCGGTCAAGGGGCTGTCCGGCCCCCCGGTTCCATACGCATCCTGTAGGAACCCGACAAGAAAGCAGCAGAGTATCGCGAGTGGGCGTTTCATGTGCGTCGTTCAATGATGTGCATGGCACCGGTTTATTCTAATAAAAAATTTACCATGCACCATTGGTATCATTTCCGCTAGATTCTCCATATTTCACGGAATTATACACGGAGAATGAGTGATGGGTGACATAAATCTATCAAGTATATTTTATTATAAAATAAACTAAAAATATCATTATATCAGTCGGTAAGCAAGTCTTTTTTGCACAATATTTGGAGGGAAGGATAGCCGTTTCTCCATGTGATCCGGCTGGTTGTCTCGCGCCGTTTTATTTTAAGCCCGTGCGTTCACGACGAGGTCGCAGAGGCACCCGATGAACGTCTCCCCGGTGAGGAGCGGAGCGGTCATCTCGAAATACCCGATGCCGAGCTTCTTCGCCTCGTCCCTCGCCTCGATGGAGATCTCCGAGAGCGTCTCGATGTGGTCGGTGACGAACGCGATCGGATTCACCACGACGTGCGACACGTGTTGTTCGGCGAGCTCCTCCACGGCCTCGACGAGCGACGGCTTCAGCCACTTCTGCGGTCCCACTTTGCTTTGGAAGCAGAGGTGATGCGGCAGACCGAATGCGCCCTCCTCGACGACGCGTTCGTACGTCCGGCGGATGTGGTGAGAGTACGGATCACCGTCGCGCACGAGCTTCATCGGCGTGCCGTGCGCGCTGAAGAGGAGGTGGATCCTGTTCCGGTCCTCCTCGGGCACGCGCGCGATCGCCTCGCGCACCCGCTCGACGAGCGCGCGAATAAAAAGCGGATGGTCGTAGTAGGATTCGACGAGCGTTGTGCGGATATGCTCGGCGTGCATCCGTTTGGCGAGTGCGGTCCACTCGTTCATGCTCGAGCCCGTCGTCGTCTTCGAATAGTGGGGATAGAGCGGCAGTAGCACCACCTCTTCGATCCCGAGATCGAGGAGCTTCCGGATCACGCTCTCCGCGCGCGGATGCCAGTAGCGCATGGCGATCTCCACCGGCATGTCGTGCCCCTCCGCCTTCAACGCGGCGCGCAGGGCGCGTGCCTGCATCGTCGTCTGCTCGAGGATCGGGGAGCGGCCGCCGATCGCCGCGTAGAGCTTCTGCGCTATCGGCGCGCGCCTGCTCGAGATGAACCGCGCAAGCGGCTTGCGGAACAGGAAGGCGAGCGGCAGGTCGATGATGTCCGGATCGCAGAACAGATTGTAGAGGAACGGTTCCACGGACTCCAGCGAGTCGGGTCCGCCGAGTTGAAAAAGTACCACTGCCCGCTTCGTCTGTGCCATGCGCGCGTTCCGGTTGTGAGAGCGTGTGTGTGTGTCGTCAGACAGTCTTCGAAAAGATCGGTTTCTCCGCCATCATCTTCTCGATGTATGCGTCGAAGCACATCGCGATGTTCCGTATCACGAGACGCCCCATGCCGTGCACGACGATCTTTTCCTTCGTGTGCGTCACGAGTCCGTCGTCGATGAAGGGCCGGAGCTTCGGCAGCGACTCCGCGAAATACTCGTCGAACACGAGCCGATGCGAGTGTTCGACCTCCGCCTTGTCGAGCTCCATGTCGCACATGAGCTTCATGATCACGTCCTTGCGTATGTGATCGTCCGCCGTCATCGTGTACCCGAGGTACGTCGGGAGCTCCTGCGCGTTCAGCGCGTCGAAGTATTCCTTCACCGTCTTGCGGTTCTGCTGGTATGTCTCGTGGAACTGCCCGATGGCCGACATGCCGAACCCGTAGAGGTCGCAGCCCGCCTTCGTCGAATATCCCTGGAAATTCCTGTAGAGCGTGCGGTTCTTCTGCGCCATGGCGGGCTCGTCCGTCTGCTTCGCGAAATGGT
>JAVBYH010000034.1 GCA_030824175.1 Bacteroidota bacterium
ATGCCGTCGCAGAGGCGGGACCGGTTCGTCTTACCGTGTTCGATGTGACGGGCAGGGAGGTGGCCTCCCTTGTGAACGGCCGGATGGAAGCGGGACGGTATTCGGTGCAGTGGAACGCAGGGGATCTTCCGAGCGGCGTCTACTTCTGCCGGCTCACCGCGGGCTCGTTCACGGGCGTGAAGAAGCTCCTGCTCCAGAAATAAGCGCGGCGTGCACGGCGCGCAGACGGTGCGGATCCGGCGGAGGCATTCTCCCTCCGCCGGCATCCCCCTTCATGACAGGGCCTCCTTCGGACGGGCGGCCAGGCGATAAACAACACGACATCGATATTCCGTTCATTGCTCACGATCGACGGGATCTTCCATGACAGCACAATCGCTTTCGCATATCACCGAGGCGCCTCTCGAGATGCCGGACGCCGCCGACAACGCGCACGGGGAACGGTACACCGCCGCGGCCTTCGCGGTGGGCTTGGCGATCAACGCCGCCTCCATCATCATCGGCAACCCGTACACAATAACGGCTATAGCCGTCGCGGCCGGACTCCTCTTCACCCTCATGTGGTGGCGCCACGAAACGGCCTGGATGCTGCTCGTCTCGATCCTCGCCGCGAATCCGGCCAACCTCGAGCTCACGATCTCCTTCAATCTCATCTTCGCGCTGTGGCTGGTGTTCCTCCACATGGACTACCTGCAGCAGCTGCCGCGCTGGATCGCCATTCCGAACGTGATCGCGCTCTGCGCGGTCCTGTGCAGCTCCGTCAACTGGCTCTTCTTCGATACGAGGATGCAGCCGCTCAACCAGTTCGCCTCTATGGTCAACTATGTGGCGGGTCCGTTCCTGCTCCTGCCGATCATTTATTTCAGGGCGGAGGGGGGGAACGCGATCGGCGGCAGGCAGCTGCTCCTGTATTTCGTGGCGCCGTCGCTCCTCACCGTGCTCGTCGTGTATCTCTTCGGACATCCCGTCACCGGCGGACGCGCCGGTGCCGAGCTGCAGACGAATCTCATCACCTATGCGTTCGGCAACCTTACCTTCCAGTTCGTACGGACGCAGATCGGATTCGTTCTCGCCTCGCTCATCTGCGTTTCGGTGGCGGTCATTCTCTGCGAGGCCGGACGGCTGACGCGGGCGGCGGCTGTGTGCGCGCTCGCCGCGTCCATCTTCCTCCTCATGGTCACCGGCAGCATCGCCAGCACGATCGCGTGCATCGGCGGCCTCACGATTCTGCTCGTCGTCGGGGTCCGCCATTTTTCCGCCGCGAAGTATCTCGTGTTCCTCACCGTCGCCGGGGCGCTCGTGGTGTCCATCTGGTCGTTTACGCCGAAGGTTGTGCAGGACTATGTGGTGCGGCATTATGAGGACCGTCTTGGAAGCCGGATCAACAATGCCGACCGCGAGGAGCGCTGGGTGCCCTCGCTCCAGTATATCGCGAAGAATCCGGAGGGTGTCGGGTGGTCGCTTTATGTCGAGGAAATCAGAATCTATCCCCACAACGATTATCTCGCCTACGGCATCGCCTATGGTGTCGTCGGTGCGCTCGTGTATCTCTGTGTGCCGTGCTATCTTCTCTTCCGGCTTGTGCGGTCGGCGAAGGACGTCGGTGACGTGTCGCGGCTGGCGGTGCCGCTGGCGGGGATTGGTGTCGTCACCGTCATCATCCTGAATTCGCTCTCCGATCATTTGAGTGCGAACCGTTGGTATTTCAATCTCGTCTGGTCCGTCGTCTGGCTGTCGTATTTTTCGACGCGGCCGGGAGAGGAGGAGGAGGCGTCATGACATATCCGCGTGTACTGATGGTATTTCACTCGTGCGTGAACGACGCCGATGCGAGCTGCATGAGTCTCAGGAGCTGGTTCGCCGACTGGCCGAAGGAGTCGCTTGCCCAGATCTACTCGGGGAACGATGCGGGCGCGGGGCATTTTTGCGGGCGGACGTTCCGGCTTGGGTATGGTGAACGCCGGTTCAGCCGCGTTTTCTTCCGTCTGAAGGCGTCGCCGCTGGGGGATGCGAACCGTCCGGCGAGGCTCGTGCGGGGTGCGTCCGGAGCGGGTCGTGCGATCTCCCGGCTCGGCGCGCTGAAGCAGCGGCTGAGCGCTGCCGCAATCAATTCGGGCATCTGGGAACTTCTCTTTCCGCCGGTGATGTCTCCGGAGCTGGACCGATGGATCCGGGAGTTCCGTCCCGACATCATCTACGCGCAGGGATACGATCTGAGCTTCGCCTGGCTCGCCGTGTGGATCATGGAGCGGTACGGACTGCCGGGGTGTTTTCATGCGGTCGACGACTGGCCGCGGTTCCTCTATCGCACGGGTGTTTTCGGGCCGCTCATGCGGCCGAAAGTGGACGCCGCCGCACGCGCCCTCATCGCATCGTCGTCTCTGCGGTACTCGATCGGGCCCGGCATGGCCGAGGAATACCGCACGCGGTACGGAGTGGAGATCGAGCCGCTCATGATCTGCGACAGCGTCGATCGCTTCAGCTCGGCGCCGCCGCGCAGGATGGCACCGGCGGAGTGCATCTCCATCATCTACACGGGAGGGCTGGGACACAAACGGTGGAGGTCACTCCTTGACCTCTCCGCGGCCGCGTCTCTGCTCGAAGCGGAGGGGATGCGTGTGAGGATACTCGTCTTCACCGCATCGGTGCCGCCCGAGGCCGCGAAGGGGCTCGGCGCATGCGCGAATGTGCGAGTGGAACCGCTGCCCGCGCACGAGGAGTTGCCGGGC